>CALWYO010000060.1 GCA_944385785.1 uncultured Oscillospiraceae bacterium
GATGAGAGTATGTATAAGTTGCGATGGGGCACAAGTGAAAATATTCTGTCCTTTGAAGAGCGTTATAAGGACGCCCGTTGTAGAAAATTAGAGCAGAATTACCGCTCCACGGGGCATATTTTAGGGGCGGCCAATGCAGTCATAAAAAACAACATGGGCCGCAAGGGCAAAGAGCTCTGGACAAAAGCCGGCGACGGCGACAGGCTCACCCTCTACCTTGCCGACAGCGACGACGAGGAGGCCCAGTATGTGTGCGCCAGGATTCTGGGGGGGCGGTCCGCCGGAATGAAATGGGGCGATTTTGCCGTTCTGTACAGGATGAACGCCCAGTCCAACCGGCTTGAATACGCCATGAAGCGCAATGGCATCCCCTACAGAGTAGTAGGCGGCACCAGGTTCTTTGACAGAGCCGAGATAAAGGATATGACCTCATACCTGTGCGCTATACAAAATCCGGAGGACGATCTGCGCCTTCTGCGTATAATAAACAGTCCTCCCCGGGGCATCGGAGGTACCACCATCGAGAGGCTGCGGACTATTGCCGCTCAGGAGCGGATACCCGTGTCAGCAGTTATCCGAAATTGCGATATGTACCCTGAACTTAAAAACGCTGTTCCTAAGCTGCGTTCCTTTGACAATATGATGGAGGACATGCGTTCTGCCGCCCAGTCCATGCCGCTGGACGAGTTTTACGACCTGCTTCTGGAGAAAACCGGCTATATAACAGCTCTGGGCACTACCGACGAGGCCCTCTCGAGAGTGGATAACATCAGAGAGCTTAAAAGTAATATTGTAAGCTATATGGAGAGCGCCCAGGAACCCTCGTTGGCAGGCTTCCTGGATGAAATTGCCCTGTATACCGACCTTGACAGCATGGAGGATTCAGACGAGAGCGTCATAATGATGACAATTCACTCTGCAAAAGGTCTTGAATTCCCCTGGGTGTTCATAGTCGGAATGGAGGACGGTATTTTCCCCTCTCTGCGCTCAATAGGCGAGCAGGAGGAAATGGAAGAGGAGCGCAGACTCTGCTATGTTGCGCTTACCCGCGCCAAGCAAAAGCTCACTCTGACTGCCGCCAGACGGAGAATGCTTTTTGGGCGCACCTCTTCAAATCTCATATCCCGCTTTGTGGACGAGATACCGGAGGAACACATTGACCGTCCTGAAGATTCCTACCGCGGCAGCTACCAGCGCGTGCCGGATCAGGATTTCTTGGAATATCAGCGCATGGAAAACTACTCCCGCTCTCCGGCGGGCAACCCGTATGGCGGCGGTTATAGCCAACGCTCTGCCCAAGGTCATGGACGTAATTTACGGCAGCCACGTACCGCCCACCCTGTCGGCGGCTCCTCCCCCTCTCCAAAACCTGCGGCTAAGCTGCTGGAACTCAAGATAGGCGACAATGTAAAGCATAAAGCCTTTGGCCAGGGCGTAGTGACAGCCTACACTGCCATGCCGGGCGACGCCCTTATAACAGTAAATTTCAATTCAGTAGGCGAAAAACGGCTTATGCTGAAAACCGCCGGCTCATTCATGGAAAAACTTTAGGTGATACCGATGAATAATTACAAAAATATCTTCTTTGATTTGGACGGCACCATAACCAGATCTGATCCCGGAGTACTAAACTCCTTTACATATACTCTTGAGAAATTGGGGATACCCGTTCCGGAGCGGAAAGAGTTCCTGAAAGTTATGGGACCGCCTCTCTCCTACTCATTTGAGACTTTTTTCAATATACACGGCCAACAGGAAATTGCCAGGGCTATATCAATTTATCGGGAGTATTACGACGAAAAGGGCTTTTTTGAAACTGAGCTATATGAGGGTATATCTGAGCTTTTAAGGGACCTCTCCCAGTCAGGTCTGCGTCTATACATGGCCACAACAAAAGCCGCCCATGCTGCAAAGGGGCTGGCTGAACACTTCGGCATAGCGGAGTATTTCACTTTTCTCTCCGGCTCGGATGAGTCCATAGGCAGAAATACAAAGGCGGATGTTATACGCCACATCCTGTCCCATGAGCGCATCGGCGATATGTCCACCTGCCTGATGATAGGCGACAGGCGCTTTGACGCCGAGGGCGCCGCTCAATGCGGTATGGACTGCATGGGAGTCCTCTACGGCTACGGCGATGAGGCTGAGCTTCGGGAGGCAGGAGTAAAATATATAGCTCCCACTGTAGAGGATATCAGGACAGCCCTGTTGGGGAAGTGACAAAATCCATTCTTGCCTTTTCGTTATAAAAGGTGTATTATCTGCGCATAGGCGACGGGGTCTAATATTCCCCGCCGCCTTTTTAATTTTAATTATATTATTATGGGAAGTGATAATGTGTCAACGCCTGTTATAGGGCTTATACCCCTCATAGATATTAAGCGTGAGAGCTACTGGATGCTCCCCGGATATATGGACGGAATACGCCAGGCCGGCGGCCTGCCCATTATGTTGCCGCTGACAATCAATCCCTCTGAACTTCAACAGATATATTCCACCTGCGACGGCTTCCTCTTTACCGGCGGTCAGGACGTCTCACCGGCGCTTTACGGCCAGGAGGCGTCGGATAAATGCGGTGAAACGTGTCCCGCCAGAGACGCTATGGAGTCCCCCCTTCTGCATATGGCCGTACATGGCAAGAAGCCTGTGCTGGGGATCTGCCGCGGCATCCAGTTTATAAACGCCGCCCTGGGCGGCACACTCTATCAGGACATTCCCAGTCAGCATCCCTCGGATGTGGAACACCACCAACCGGCGCCATATGATGTACCCTCTCACAGCGTGTCAATTATCCCAGGCACTCCCCTGTCTGAGCTTCTTTCTTCCGCTTCAATAGATGTGAACAGCTGCCACCACCAGGGGATAGAGCATCTGGCAGAGGGACTGGAATCCATGGCCGTAGCTCCCGACGGTCTAATTGAAGCCGTATATATGCCCAGTCACCCATTCCTCTGGGCAGTCCAGTGGCACCCTGAATTCTCATATAAAGTTTCCAAAGAAAGCCGCGCCATTTTCTCCGCCTTCTGTTCCGCAGCTCGGGGCTCATAAGCTCCATATATGAAGCGGCTGTCGTATAAAATTATAAAGTCAAAGCCTCCGGCTAAGCTGGAGGCTTTGACTTTATAACAATTTAAGAGCCCTTTTCGCCGGTATGCCCACGGGAGAGACGCCGTCTCAGCAGCGCCTTTTGCACGGCGTAGACCACCGCCGTCACCGCAAATATAGGCCCCGCCACTATGCCCATCAGGTCATAGGCCGACCCGTCGGAGAACTCATATTGACCGCGCTGGGACCTTATAAACGTACACACAGCGACATAGGTTGAAAAAACACCGGCAGCAAAATCCACCGCAAGGCTGGGCCAGGTCATGTAGTTATCCTGAGCCATATCGTCTTCCCGGATATTTTTTTATCTCCCGCCGTATCTGCCAGACCAGGGCCGTGCCGCTCTCGATAAGGTTTGTTACAATACTCATCACGAAAAATATACTTCTGCATGTCCCCGGGCTGTAAAGCCCCTGGTTTCGTAGGCCCAAGGCAAAGGTGGAGACGCAGAGGAAAAGCAGCGGCCACCCCAGTATAAAAAGGCAGATAAGCACGCCCATGGGATATTTCCTCATCAGCATATGCCCCACCTCC
>CALWYO010000061.1 GCA_944385785.1 uncultured Oscillospiraceae bacterium
ATTAGCAAAATTGGGGTTTGAAGCGAGCTCTACTATTTTAGAAGAAGGGCATGGCAATTTCCCTGGGGTGACAACTGGGACAATAGATAGGGCGCTGATAATTGAGCTTTTAGCAACTGAGCCGTCTTGCTTTTTGGTACCAGGGCTGGACTATAAAGTGTACCCTTCTTGTGGGGCTAGTCATAATGCGATAGATGCCATAATGCAGTTGAAAAATGAGAAAAGGTTACGTGTAGAAAATGTAAAACACATACGATGTAGAGTGCAACCGGTAACTCGAGACTTATTACGTTATGAAAAGCCAATAACTTCACTGCAAGGGAAGTTTAGTATGCAATATTGTCTAGCGCTTGCATTACTTAAGAATCAAATTATATTAGATGATTTTGCAGGAGATCGCATATCAGATCCACGTATAATCGGGTTGATGGAGAAGATTGAAATGTCAGTTGATGACTCTATTGCTGAGGGTGCCTATTTTAGAGCGGATTTCCGCTGGGATACTGTTGTCGAGGTAGAAACTGAACAAGGAGAAATTTTGGTAAAGCGAGTAAATTACGCAAGTGGAGATCCGCATTTGGTTTCCGAACCAGGAATTATGAAACAAAAATTTATTAGTTGTGCACAACGAGTTATGAACACAGAACAGGCAATGCGAGTTATTGATTTAATACAATCAATTGAATCTCTGGATAATATTGGAAGCTTGATGAGAGCAGTAAGTCCTGAATCGTAGTAATCTTCTGGGATAATGAATAATTGGATTTGATGCCTCTTTATGATGATGGTTTCTCGGCAAAAAGTAATTGCAATAGTATGATTTTGAAGGAAGGTGAAAGCTGTAATGAGCACTCTATTAGGAGATGTGAGAGTCCTCGATTTGACGCGTGTTCTAGCAGGCCCATTTTGTGGGATGCTGCTAGGAGACATGGGCGCAGATGTTATTAAAATTGAAACACCTCAAAAGGGTGACGATAGCCGGCAAAATCCTCCGTTTATTAATGGAGAGAGTTGCTACTATATGAATTTGAATCGAAACAAAAGAGGAATTACTCTCAATTTGAAGTCAGAAAAAGGAAAAAAGATTTTTTTGGAATTAGTAAAAAATGCAGATGTCATTATAGAAAATTTTCGACCTGGTGTTATGGAACGTCTAGGTCTAAGTTATAGTGAGCTAAAGAAGATAAATCCAGCTATTGTATATGGTTGTGTATCAGGGTTTGGACAGTATGGCCCATATAAGGATAGAGGAGGATATGATATCATTGGTCAGGCGATGAGCGGATTAATGAGTACAACAGGATGGCCTGATAGTGGACCTACTCGTACAGGTACGGCTATATCTGATGTGCTGGCGGGCCTATCAGTGACCATCGGAATTCTGGCCGCAGTTCTAGAGGCGAAAAGGACGGGGATGGGACAAGTTGTTGATGTGGCATTAGTGGACTCTACAGTTGCCAGTTTAGAGATTATCAATCAAATTTATTTGGCTACCGGAAGAATTCCAGAGAGAATTGGAAATCGATATGAATCCGTGTATCCTTATGACTCATTTAAGTGCGCTGATGGTGATTTGGTGATTGCCTGCGGAAATAATGGACTATTTGAAAAGTTGGCGCTTCTGATGGGAAAACATGAACTGATAAATGATCTTAGGTTCAAAACAAATCCACTTCGAGTAAAGAATCATTTGCAGCTTAAAACTATTGTGGAAGAATGGACTAGGTTATGGAAACGCGATGAGCTTGTAGAGAAGATTTTAAAAGCTGGGATTCCAGCGGCACCAATTTATACGATTGCTGATACAGTGAAAGATCCTCATATCGCTGGTGCAAGAAAAATGTTTGTAGAGGTAGAGCATCCAGTGGCGGGAAAGATGAAGTTGACTGGAAGTCATATTAAGTTCGGCAGATCGGAAGCTAAAATTCGTTATGCAGCGCCTACCTTAGGTCAACATAATGGCCAGATTCTAAGTGAACTGGGATATTCTATGAAAGAAATTTTTGAAATGCAACAAGAAGGGGTGATTTAGTGGAGTATCCAGAAAAACTAGTGATTACAGAAGTGGGACCAAGAGACGGATTTCAAAGTTTAAAAAAATGGATTGATACTTCCATAAAGGTGGATGTTGTGCGCAAGTTATTTCATGCCGGAGTACCGCGTATGGAAATTGCTTCTTTTATATCTCCAAAGGCGATTCCACAAATGAGCGATGGAGAAGAGGTTGTGGCAGGACAGAAAATTCAGGATATGGACAGGGCGGTAGGACTAGCGGCAAATGTCAAAGGAGCCCGAAGAGCTTGGGAATGTGGGATTAGGACGTTGACTTTTGTTATTTCGGCAAGTGAAGCTCATAATCTGAGTAATGTGAAGAAAACGCGAGATCAATCAATTCAAGAATTAGCTCAGATACGGGAAGCATTTCCCGAAATGGGAATTAAGTTGTCATTGGCAACGGCGTTTGGATGCCCATTTGAGGGCGAGGTAAAGGATCAAGAAATTTGTTATGTAATTGATAAGGCAATTGCCTATGGAGTCACAGAAATATGCCTATGTGATACAATCGGGTCTGCAGTACCTTCTCAAGTTAGACATGTTGTTGATACGATACAAGAGGTCTATGAGGGAAAGGCAATTTTATGGTCTCTTCACCTACATAATACGAGGGGTTTAGCTGCAGCGAACACAATTGTAGCGATGCAGAGAGGACTTCGCAGATTTGAAACCGCAGTAGCGGGGTTAGGAGGATGCCCTTTTGCACCAGGAGCATCAGGCAACATGGCAACTGAGGATTTGGTATATATGGCACATAGAATGGGAATTGAGACAGGCATAAATTTAATGGAATTGTTGGAAATATCTGAGTATATTCATGAGCAGCTAGGGTGTCGTGTAGATGGACGAATTAACATGAAAACGGTACATCTAGTTCAATAATGTGAAGAGAAGAGGTCAGATATGACTTTAGCTGAAAAAATTCTTGCCTTTCGTTGTAACCTTCCAGTTGTTAAACCAGGCCAGATCTTGATGGTCCCAGTGGATTGTGCAGCTATGACCGATATTCTTGGTCCGAGAATTATTGCAGAAGCTTTTCACCGGCTGGGTAAACCAATTTTTGATAAAGAGCGAGTCGTCATTATTTGTGATCATTATTCTCCATCTTCTACTGAACAGCAAGCTGAAATTGTTAAGTTTAGTAGGGAGTGGGCAAGAGAATATGGAATAGAAAATTTTTATGAATTAGAAGGACCTTGTCATCAAGTTTTAGCGGAACAAGGTTTTGCGAGGCCGGGGACAATTTTGGTTGGGACAGATTCTCATTCCTGTACAGCAGGGGCGTTTGGCTGTTTTGGTACAGGAATTGGTTCTACTGAAATGTTAGGTGTATTGATCCGAGGGGAAATCTGGATGAAAGTTCCGGAAAGCATTAAAATTGAATGGCACGGAACTTTGAAAGAAGGTGTTATGGCGAAAGACCTGATTCTTTATACTATTGGGCAAATTGGCCATGCAGGAGCGACTTACAATTCTATGGAATTTTGTGGTGATACGATTGAAGGGCTTCCTATGGATGAGCGTATGTGTATCAGCAACATGGCGGTAGAGGCGGGAGCTAAAGTCGGATTAATTGCAGCAGATGAAATAACGATTCAATATCTGGGGAATCATGGCGTAGAAAAGCCGGTTATATGTTTAAAGGCAGATGCAAATGCGAAGTATAAAGAGGTATTTCAATGGGATGCATCATTATTGAGACCGATGGTATCCTGCCCTAACGAGGTTGATCATGTGGTACCAGTATCACAGATAAAAGGACTTCGGGTGGATCAGGTGTATATTGGTTCCTGCACTGGAGGAAGATTGTCTGATTTGCAAATGGCCGCAACTATTTTAAAAGGAAAGAAGGTTGCTTCTGGTTGCCGCTTGCTAGTGTCGCCAGCATCGAGATCTGTCTGGATTGAGGCTTTAAAATCGGGGATATTAGAAACTTTAGCAAAAGCTGGCGCTTCGATTTTGGCGCCTTCTTGCGGAGCATGTTTGGGATTGCATTCTGGAACACTTGGGGCAAGGGAAGTCTGTGTTTCTACAACAAATCGGAATTTTGTAGGACGAATGGGAAGTGTAGAGAGCAAGGTTTATTTGACATCGGCAGCAACTGCCGCAGCAACAGCGTTAACTGGAATGTTAACTGGTGCAGAAGAGTATTTGTGCGAGAGGGGTTGACTACGATGGAAAATACGGCTTGGGAAGGGAAAGCACATATATTTGGAGATCATATTAATACGGATATTA
>CALWYO010000062.1 GCA_944385785.1 uncultured Oscillospiraceae bacterium
TTATTTAATATACCCCATATTCTGCGCCAATGGAGCCCAAGATGCAACCCCATAAGCGTATAGCTCCAGAACACGGAGGAAATGTGCAGCTGCCTGGCAAATGTGAAGCGCGATGTAAACAACAGACGGGTTTTTGACGAGAGAGACATAAAGTGGATAAAAGACCTTGTGTGTCTGAAGAAGTGCGGGATGGGAATACAGGAGATGAAGGAATATCTGGAGCTGTGTTTACAGGGGGAGTCCACCATTCCCCAGAGAAAAGTTCTTTTGAAGAAAAAGCAGGAGTCCCGCAGGGCACAGATCAGGGAACTGGAGGAGAGCGTCGAGTATATCGACTGGAAGCAGAGCTTTTATGACGAAGTTCTGTCAGGCAAAAGGCCGTATGTGAGCAATCTTATCCCCAGAGATCCAGACGCGGAATAACTGCCAGTTTATAAAAAGTTTAAAGTTGGTTTATCTCCTTTTTATCTATTGGGATTATCATGGGCTACGGTCATGATAAAGGAGATGTCTGACTTATGGTATTATCAAATCCCTATGAGAAACAGCTTGGCTTAAGTTCCAGGCAGGTTGAGTTGAAAAAAGCTCAAGGTAAGCAGAATATTGTGTTGGAGAGAGCGGTAAAAACTACTGGCCAGATATTAAAGGACAATATCTGCACTCTGTTTAATTTGTTCAATGTGCTGATAGCAATAGCCCTGGCGTTTGCCAGAGCCTGGAGCAACATGTTTTTTATACTGGTAATTGCCATCAACATTCTGATAGGGATTATACAGGAATTACACGCCAGAAACCTTGTGGAAAAATTGTCGCTGCTGTCAAGGCCCATGGTAAAAGTGATACGTGATGGGATAGTTGCTAAGCTGCCTGCTCAGGAGCTGGTGGAAGAGGATGTGACTGAACTGGAGACCGGCAATCAGGTGTGTGCTGATTCGGTAATACTGGAAGGGCATGTAGAAGTGGACGAATCGCTCTTATCCGGAGAGGCGGATCCGGTATATAAGTCGCCAGGGGAGCGTCTGCTATCGGGCAGTTTTATCGTAAGCGGGAAATGCACGGCCCGTATAGAACACGTCGGTATTGACAACTATGCTTCGCAGGTAGCGCACGAGGCGAAAAAGCAGAGGCGAATTCACTCAGAACTTTTGGCGACTATGCGTAAAGTTACGCATTACACAGGGTTTCTAATCCCGCCACTGGGGATAGTCCTTTTTGTACAGGCGGTTATTTTACGCGGCGACAGCGTAGATAACGCCATAGTCACAACTGCCGCGGGACTTCTTGGTATGCTCCCAAAAGGACTTGTGCTTCTTATCAGCATAAGCCTTGCGGCCGGTATTATTGCCCTGTCAGGGAAGAAGGTGCTGGTGCAGGAACTTTTCGCCCTGGAGACTCTGGCCCATGTGGATACTCTGTGTTTAGACAAGACTGGAACACTCACATTGGGAAAATGCATGTGGAAGACGTGCTGCTGACTAAGGCAGGTAAGGCAATGCCCTTTGACAGGTTGATGGGGGCATTTGTCTATTCCGCAGTTGATAACAATGTGACGTTCAGGGCGATTAAAGATTACTTTAAAGCAGATAGCAGTTTAAAATCTGAAGAGACGGTTCCATTTTCGTCGGAGAGGAAATGGAGCGCTGTGAAATTTGATAACTTTTCAGTTGTTGCAGGCGCGCCAGAGTGCATAAGCGGGGCCGAAATGCCGGAGCAGATTATAAAGGCTTTCAAATCGGGAAAACGGGTAATAGCTGTTGGAATCGCGTATGCCCCTGTATCTGCCCAGGAGCCTCTGCCCGAAGTACATCTGCTGGCGTATATAGTTATTGCCGACACTATTCGGAAAGACGCTGTTAAAACGCTGAGGTATTTTCAGCGGGAAGGCGTAGCGTTGAAACTCATATCGGGGGATAATTCGGCCGCAGTTTCCGCTCTGGCAAGCAAAGCGGGCTTCCCGGGGGCGGAGCGGTATATAGACATGAGCCGAATAAATGATGACGCGCAGATGGAAGAAGCGGCCATGGAATATTCGGTGTTCGGAAGGGCGACGCCGCAGCAGAAACAGAAGCTGATTCAGGTGATGCAGAGACAGGGCCGCTCAGTAGCCATGGCAGGAGACGGCGTTAACGATCTGCTGGCTCTCAGAGAGGCTGACTGCAGTATAGCCGTGGCTGAAGGAAGCGACGCTGCAAGGCAGGTGGCGCAGGTGGTACTGCTGAATTCGGATTTCTCTGCATTGCCGGAAGTGCTGAAACAGGGACGGCGAGTCGTAAATAATATTACCAGGGCTGCCGGAGTCTTTTTTGTAAAGACCATATACTCGGTAATGTTGTCTCTTGTGTGCGTTTTGCTGAATATTCCGTTTCCGCTTATGCCTATTCAGATTGCGCTTATAGATTTGATAATTGAGGGATATCCGGCGTTTTTCATGTCCTTTGAACCTGATTGGAGAAAAGTTTCAGGGGAATTCTTAAAGGACGTAATTTATCGGGCGCTTCCCAATGCGATTTCCATACTTGTCTGCTTTCTTGTATTGCTCATCTCTTCCTGGAACACATTTTACGTTGAAGATCAGCTTCGCACGCTTTTTTATATGGTTGTGGGAACGGTTGGAATACAGGCGGTATTTAAAGCCGCATGGCCGCTTAATAAGCTCAGAACTTTTTTGTGCGTTACCATGACGGCCGGCTTTTATGCGGCGGTGATCCTTTTCCATTCCCTACTGCATACAGCGGTGCCTTCGGCCAATACGATGCTGATATTTGCGCTTATGGTCCCCCTGAGCTTTTTAATAGAGCGCAGCGCAGATGCTGTATTGCGAAAGCGCGCAGGAACTTAAAAGCGCGGATAGAAGGTGCTGTCTTACAGATTTCATCGATAGGCGAGATGCGGTATGACAATAAAAAAGAGACTTTTTGTATCCAATATACTGATGATTTTGATTCCCGCGGTGCTGGCTGTAGTGGCGGCAGCGGCTGGAATTCTGCTGTTGCTTTCGCTGATTATGCCGGATTTTGGATACAGGCTTTCCAGCCAGCATGAACTGGGAGAGACGAGACAGGCTATTGTGGAAACTGCCGAGGAGTGGCTTGCAGAAGATGATCCTGACAGAAAGATAACCCTTGGAGAGAGGATGGACCGCGCAGGCAGACAAAATAGCATGTTTGTGACTATCAGCAGGAGCGGAACGGCGATTGCCAGCTTTGGCGACGGCGCCGGCTTTAACCAGGAGGATTTAAAAGCTGCGCTGGAAGCACTGGGGGAAGCGGCCTTGTGTCCGGCGGATCAACTGAGCTTTTTGGAAGCCGGCTTGAGATTGACGGCGATATATATCAGATGGAAATTTACAATCCGGTGATCCCTTTAGATGAACAGGGAATAAAAAACGCTGTCATCGTATTTGTCCTGATATTAATTCTGTTTGTTATCTTAACGGTGCTCCTGACTAACGGGTTTTTAACCAGATTTGTATTTCGGAGAATATCCCAGCCCCTGAAAATCCTCAGTGAAGGCGTACACCAGATACGGGATGGAAACCTTGACCACAGGATTTTGTATACGAATAAAGACGAATTTCTCCCGATCTGTGAGGACTTTAACAATATGGCCCAGCGCCTCAGAGATTCTGTAGAGAAGTCCCGAAAAGAGGAAGAGAGCAGAAAAGAACTCCTGGCCAGCATATCCCACGATATCCGCTCTCCGCTTACTTCGATACGGGCCTATGTGGAAGGACTGGCCGACGGCGTCGCGGATACGGCGGAAAAGAAGGAAATATATCTGTCTGTCATTCAGAAAAAAACGACTGAGATAGACCAGCTTGTGAGGAAATTATTTTTGTTTTCCAAGATGGATATGGGAGAATATCCTTATAGCCCGGAGACTCTTTGCGTTGCTGAAGCAGTGTCGGAATTTGTGTCGGTATCATCTGAGGAGTATTTCAGAAGAGGGCTGAAGGTCTACTTGGGGCCGATTCCGGAGCGGGCGTTTATTGAGGCGGATCCCACGTATTTTAGCAGCATACTCACAAATCTGCTGGACAACAGCGCCAAGTATAAAGTCAAGAAGACCGGCTCCGCTTATATCACCGGTGACATTGCAGGGGACAACATAGTCCTATATGTAGATGACGATGGGCCAGGAGTGCCGGATACGGTCCTTCCGAAACTTTTTGATGTTTTTTACAGAAATGACCCGTCCCGCCGGGATACGGATCGAGGCAGCGGACTGGGACTTGCCATAGTGTATAAGAGCGTCGAGAGAATGGGAGGGGAGGTCCACGCGGAAAATCTTAATGCAGGAGGTTTACGCATAGTAATAAGCATACCCTTAGCGGAGGACAGAGAAGAATGAAAAGGATTTTAATAGTCGAAGATGACGAAGCGATAGCAGACATAGAGAGGGACTACCTTGTACTTGGAGGATTTGAAGTGGATATTGCGTCCACCGGATGGGAAGGCATGGATATGGGAAAATCCGGAGAATATGACCTTATTCTTCTGGATCTGATGCTCCCAGGCATAGACGGATTTACAGTGTGCAGAAGGCTTCGGGAGAGCGTGGACGTTCCTATTCTGATGGTGACGGCAATGCAGGAGGATATAGATAAGATAAAAGGACTGGGAATGGGCGCTGATGACTATATTACAAAACCGTTTTCTCCAAATGAGCTGGTGGCCTGAATCAGAGCAAACCTTGCACAGTACGACAGGTTAAAAAGAAAGGGTATGGATGAGGACAGAGTCCAGATACAGATAGGAGATATACTTATCCACAGGGATTCAAGGAGAGTTTTTGTAAATGGAACCGAGGTGGAACTGAAAAATAAAGAATATGAGCTGCTGCTGTTTCTTGTATCCAATGCCGATACTGTTTTCAGCAGGGAGACCCTTTATGAGAGAATATGGGGATATGACGCACTGGGAGACAGCGCAACCGTGGCCGTGCATATAAACCGGCTGCGGGAAAAAATTGAGAAAGACCCGTCTAACCCGCGCTACATACAGACGGTGTGGGGTGCCGGATACAGGTTTAAGCCATAAAAAGAGAGGGGATTTAAAATGCTTTGGCTGTTTTTCGCTTTTGGCTCTGCGTTTTTTGCGGGGATAACGGCCGTGCTGGCAAAGATAGGTATACAAAATGTAAATTCCACACTGGCTACGGCCATAAGGACTGTTGTGGTCCTGGCATTTTCATGGCTTATGGTCTTTATTGTAGGTTCCCAGTCCCAGATAGGCGATATATCGGGGAAGACCATGATATTTCTTGTCCTGTCAGGACTATCCACCGGAGCCTCGTGGCTGTGCTATTTTCGGGCTCTGCAGCTGGGCGATGTCAACAAAGTGGCTCCAATCGACAAATCCAGCACAGTGCTGACCATACTTCTTGCCTTTATATTTCTGGGAGAACCGGTGTCGGCGTTTCAGATTGCCGGCGTTGTGGGGATAGGAGCCGGAACGCTCCTGATGATAACGAGAAAGGAAACTCAGGATACCGGCAGGGAGGATGGAAAGTGGCTTATTTTTGCGCTGCTGTCGGCAGTGTTTGCAAGTCTCACTTCAATATTCGGAAAAATCGGAGTGGAGAATGTGGAGTCAAACCTGGGCACGGCCATAAGGACGGTAGTCGTCCTGGCCATGGCCTGGCTTATGGTATTTGTATCAGGGGAGCAGAGGGGCATCAAGAGCATCGGCAAAAAAAGCTGGCTGTTTCTGTTCCTCTCTGGGATTACCACCGGCCTTTCGTGGCTGTGCTATTATCGGGCGCTGCAGGACGGACCTGCCAGCGTTGTGGTGCCTATAGATAAACTGAGCATACTGGTGACTGTGGTGTTCTCGTGGATCATACTTAAAGAGAGACTGGAGAAAAAGTCCATTGTCGGACTTCTTTTGATACTTGCCGGCACCGGAGCCATGCTGCTTTGATATTTCAACTGCTATACCGAGGAGTGGACATATACGAACTCATACAAACGTCTTATCTCTGACACATTTTTATTTTCCATCAGCACCTTCGGATCAAAGATCCTTGTATTTCTGCTGACTCCGTTTTACACAAGTATTCTGTCAGAGGCGGAATACGGCGTGACGGATCTGCTTATCCAGACGGGGAACTTCCTCATCCCCATTGTCTCCCTGGGAGTTTTGAACTCCATACTGCGTTTCGGACTTGAGGATAAGTCCGACAAAGCGGGAGTTTTTACAACAGGACTGCTGACAATCGGCGTGGGAATGACTGTCCTGACAGCGGCAATGCCGCTTATAGAGCGCATAGACCTGATGGAGGGGTATGCCGGCCTTTTGATGCTATACGTGTTTATGGCGCAGCTCCACTCTGCGTGCAGCTCTATGGCACAGTCTCTGGGCAGAGTAAAACTTTATGCCGTCAGCGGAATACTGAGCACAGCTTTGATGGCCGGCCTTAATATACTGTTCCTGTCTGTTTTCAGAATGGGAATTGAGGGATATATGCTCTCCAACGTATTAGCCGACTGTGCCGCCGCCTTGCTGCTGACTTTGGCTTTGAGATTGTGGCGTTTTTTCAAGTTGGGTTCAGTAAAGAAGGGACTTGTCAGGGGTATGTTCCGCTATTGTCTGCCTCTGATACCGGCCGCTGTCTGTACATGGGTTATAAATATCTCCGACAGATATTTTATCTCCTATATGATAGGTACAGATGTATCCGGACTATACGCAATAGCCAATAAAGTCGCCACAGTTATGCTTATTGTGTCAGGAATATTTACTTCAGCCTGGCAGCTCTCAGCTGTGGCGGACAGGCCCCGGAAGGAACAGGAGCATTTTTTCTCCAATGTGTTTTCTGTTTATGAGGCGGGGGTTGTGATAGGCGCGTCGGCCCTTATCGCCGCGTCCAAACTGGCCGTACGGTTCCTGGCGGCCCCTGGATATTTTGAGGCCTGGCACTATGCTCCGGTACTTATATTGGGTACTGCGGCAGCCTGCCTGGGTTCCTTTTTCTCATCGGTGTACACGGCGGAGAAACACACTGGGGCAACGCTGGTCACATCCCTGGCGGGGGCTGCGGTAAATGTTGTGGGCAATGGACTTCTTATACCGCGTATGGGAGCCATGGGCGCCGCAGTGGCGACGGCGGTAAGCTATCTTGTAATACTTGTTGCAAGAGCGGTCCACTCCGGCAGGCTGCTGCGGATAAGCTGGAATGTACCGCGATTTGTCGTGAGTATGGTGCTGATGGTAGTGCAGTGCTGGATTTTAGAGACGGAAGGGAGCAGCTGGCTGGCGCTGATCGCAATCGCCGCCATTGCAGCCATGTATATGCCTGTGATTATGAAAATGGTAAAAAGCGGAGCGGTAAACTCGCTTTTGTCCGGAAAATAGAGAAAATTAAAGAGGCTGTCGGTTTTATAAACCGACAGCCTCTTTAAAGCCGTTGCGTTACGGTTGGTTTACTACTCCTATGAACAGCGGCAGTCCGTCAATACCGGTTATGGCGAAAATGAAGGGCCTGTCTAATACAAAGTCTATTTCATCTGCAGGAGAGGAACCGTAACCGCCAAGCATTATCATTACAGTAAAGGCGGCGGCGGTGAGTCCCTCTTCATCAACAGTTACCCTGGCGGCGTGCTGGGCCTGGTTGAGCCATACGGGCATATCGGAATTCTGAAGCAGAGGTGAAAAATCGGCCAGGGCCGGATTTGTTACATCTGTTATACCAAGAGTATTAAGGCAGTCCTTGAGACCGACTTCCATTGATATGTCAAATTTCGGCATTGACAGGTTGACTATAATATTATCCCTGGTATTGGGCCAGTCTGAGCCTGTCATGATAAAGTCCATCACTGCCTCTCCGGCCAGAAGCTCGTCGGGAGTTACGCCCTCCTCAGGAAGAATAAGGTACATGGAGCCGCCCTCTTTAAGACTCTGAATTACGGCGCCAAAACCTTCTCCCCAGTAATAGCTGGAGGACGAGGAGTTGTTCATGAACGGGACTTCAATGTCTCCCTGGGGAGAGTGAAATATATCGGCCTTAGTGAGATTTTCATTAAATTCAGAGGACCACTTGGCCTTCAGGTACACTGTGGAGCACAGCGCCAGGACCGTCTCACGGCTGAGTTCTATGCCCTTTGCATAATCAGAGAGGAGCCCGCCGGTCTGTTCATTCAGCCAGTTTTGAAGGGCTGCGTTCATGTCAGCCGACCCGAGATCGCCGGAGTAGGATGAGGCGTAATAGGTGTCCGACAGCGTTTTGAGAGTTTCCATATTGTAGTCCAGGTCCTTTTGCAGCCACATTGAATTTGCAAGTATGCAGGTGTAGGCCCCGTCGTCGCAGTACGAGGCGTTCCATATGGAGGAGGCCTTTGTGCGAAGCTCCTCAATGCTGTCAACGCCCAAAAGGGAGAATATCTGCTGGCGGGTGTTGCCATCGGTTGCCTCAGAGAGCATGGAGAGGGCCATATAGATACTCAGAGGCGAATATACGCTGTTCTCCTGGCCGCCCAGCAGCTGACGGGCCGTGGAGGAGACGAAGCCGTCAAGGCCGTCGCCATATCCCTCCGGCTGGTTAAGCTGACGTGATCTGTCCTCCCGCCAGCTGTTATAATCGCCTGAATCTCCGTAATACGGAGACATCTGGGGATACTGGGCCTCGTATATGGCGGCGGCGTCAGGAGCGCCGGATGTAAAGTGAAGAGCTGCGCCTGCCAGAATTATCAGGGCCAGCGCCGCCGCCAGCGCATAGGTCCATGGCGGACGTTTTCTGGTCCGACTGCTGCTGGTGCCTTCCGGCTCGGACGACTGACCGGCTTTGCGGGTATTTCTCTTCATAATTTAACCTCCTTTAACTATATTTAGATGAATGAGGCAGGGTGATACCCAGGAAAGACTGCCGTGAAAGTTGTACGCTGCCCTCCTTTTATAAGAGCCTTTTATTTATAAGACGACAAAAAGCCTCGGGAAGTTGCACAGATAAAGAGAAAAGATATGCAAACATATTTGACAAAGTGCATATCTTTACATATGTAGAGCTGGTAATATATGAAATAATACACAAAGAAATTTGCAATTTCGGATATGTGAACTTAACCTTTCCCGACAAATATATTGATAAACTGTGAGTAATCGTGTATATTGGGAAAGTCAAAAAATGAATCATAAGGTGATGAAACATGCCTGATAAGAATAAAACTCCGAAGTTTAAGAAAAATAAACCTGGAAGACGAATTCGCACTATGAACGCCTATACCGGTTTTACCCCCTTTATTATGAAGACCAGGGGCGACGCCTCAAACTATTTTAAAGACGCTGTGGAGATACGCGCGGCGGAAAAGTACCTTCGGGAAAAAAGAGCCCAGGGATATAAGGGGGCCGGTATGCTCCACATGTTTATAGCGGCGTATGTTAGAGTGATAAGCCAGAAACCGGCGCTAAACAGGTACATAACAGGGCAGCGGGCCTATGCCAGAAAGAATATAGAAGTGGTTATGTCTGTAAAAAAAGCCATGGCTGAAGACGCGGGAGATACTTCCATAAAAGTAATATTTGACCCGCGGGATACGTTTATTGATGTCTATACCAAGATGAATGATGCCATAGAGCACGTTAAGTCTGGAAACGAAACTGCCACTGGAGATACGGCGGACGTGCTTATAAAGATCCCCAGGCTTTTGCTTAAGTTTGTTATGTGGTTTTTGAATATTCTGGACTATTTCAATCTGCTGCCCCAGAAACTGCTGGACGCCAGCCCGTTTCACGGGTCCATGATTATTTCCGACATAGGTTCTCTGGGCATACCTCCCATATACCATCACCTCTACAATTTCGGGAATCTGCCAATATTCATATCCTTCGGAATTAAGCGCAGGGCCTGGGAGCTGAACGCAAAAGGAGAGGTGGAGGAGAAACGGTATGTTGACTTTACCGTTGTCACCGACGAACGTATTCTGGACGGATACGGCTATGCACAGGGTATAAAGCTGATGAAGAACCTGATTCTCCATCCGGAGCAGCTTGATGTGCCGCCGGAAAATGTGGTGGACGATATACCGTGAGAATACGGTAAAGCCCGAAATTATGCGGGAATTAGTCTTATTTGCTTGACAAAACAGAAAATCTTAGTATAATTTAATAGCTTGGCACTTTGAGTGCCATATCCTTGCTTTCGCACTGGCGAAGGCCATAAGTCCAAAAGGAGGTGCAATAAAATGGCAAAGACTTCAGCCAACTACGAGCTCCTGTATATCATTGACCCGGATATGACTGAGGAAGAGACTGCCGCTCTTGTCGAGAGGTTTAAGTCCCTTATCGAGGCCAACGGAACGGTCAACGAGGTGGAGGAGTGGGGCAAGCGTAAACTTGCTTATCTCGTCAACGATAAGCCTGAGGGCTACTACGTGTTGGTAAGGTTTACTTCAAACCCACAGTTCCCAGCTGAGCTGGACAGGGTTCTGAGAATAACCGAGGGCGTTATGCGTTCACTCATCACCGTGGCAGCCGAGTAAGGGAGGATTACCATGCTCAACCACATAGTGCTCATGGGACGGCTTACACGCGACCCTGAGCTGAGACGTACCCAGAGCGGTATCGCCGTAGTCAGTTTTTCCCTGGCGGTGGACCGGGATTTCACGTCCCGTGAAAGCGGCGAAAAGCAGACGGACTTTATAGACATCGTTGCCTGGAGAAATACGGCGGAATTTGTAGCCAAGTATTTTTCAAAGGGCCGTATGGCTGTAGTAAGCGGACGTTTGCAAATACGCGACTGGACAGACAGAGAGGGCGGCAAACGCCGCAGCGCCGAAGTAGTTGCGGACAATGTCTATTTTGGGGACAGCAAGCGCGACGGGGACTCGGCAGGCGGATATCAGCGGGCATATTCTGAGCAGCCTTCTGCCAGCTATAATCAGAGCTACACGCCGGCAGTTACCGGTTCAGATTTTGCAGAGCTCTCCGATGACGACGGGGATCTGCCCTTCTGATTTTTACGACGAGAAACACACTTAAAGCGTAAGGAGGCTTTATTATGACTAACGAGAGAGAGGCAAGACCCTCCCGCCCCGGTCAGAACCGGAAGCGCAGGAAAGTCTGCCAGTTCTGTGTTGACAAATGCACGCATATCGATTACAAAGATACGGCAAAGCTGCGCCGTTACCTTTCTGAGCGCAGCAAGATTCTGCCCCGCCGTGCGACAGGCACATGCGCCATGCACCAGAGGCAGCTGACCTCGGCAATTAAAGCCGCGCGTCAGATTGCGCTTCTACCATACGTAACCGAGTAATTGCAGTTTGCGAAAAAAGGATAAAATGTTTTACAGCACACAGGAACCAGCCGAAATGCAGGTTCCTGTGTGCGCGTTTTATGCGGTCTGTGGGATATGCTGCTGATTATTGCTGCGGCTGGCAGATGTGCTTGTGGGAGAATATATCGAAGGAGAGAGCAAAGCGCCCCACGCTGTCCGGCGGAATCCAGGCGCTCATCTGATCGCTCATCTCCATAATTTTGCAAAGACATTCGGTAAATATATCGGGATATATGCCGCAGTAGAAATATATATCAGCAGTCAAACCAAAGGGAGACTCCTGTATGTCCAGGTCGATTTCCCAACTTTTTGACAGATCGATTGCACACCTTATGAATTTGTTTGCCCTGGTTGGATAGTCGGGCGCCGGCGGCGCCGACATTTTTTTAGCAATTCTCTCCAATATTTTTTTAAAATCGGGCGCTTTCGGTATTGACTGGTGGTCGCAGTTTTCTGCCAGTTCCTGCGGACTGGGGAAACGCGCGGAATATATGAGATTTTTGTTAGTGTCCATCTTGCCCTCCTGAAATGTTTCTGAGACTGCCGATAAACGCATGTCAATAAAACTGACTGTTAATGAAATGCGATATTATTTTATGGTAACAGTATGCTTGGCAACTGTATTTTACGGATGTTCTGCCGCTGAAAAGCTATAAGCCATGTGACTTTGCAATAGAATAGCATAAAATATTTAAATAGTACAGCTACATTGACTAGTTTGAGGGGGTACTAACATATACTGTTAGTACAGTTACATGGACTAGGGGTGTATGCGGCAGTGCAGCTAAACAGGGCCGTCAGCCAGCGGCTGATGGAATTAATGAAAGAGCACAATATGACGCAATACAAACTGTATCTGCAAAGCGGTGTTCCAAAATCTACTATCAGCAATCTGATAAACTGCACGTATCCATCGGTTAAACTACGCATTATCCATGAATTGTGCCAGGGAATGGAGATCAGCTTATGCGAATTCTTCTCTTCTCCGCTTTTTGAGGAAGAGAATTTGGATCCCTGATTTGTGATAAATAATATTGAAAAAGACTACCCTTCTGCTGCATAGCGGGACCTATAGCAGAAGGGTAATCTTTTTTTAATATTTATCTTTATACAACGCAAGCTGGAGATAAAAACTTGAGACTATTCAATCGATTGACCGGTGAGTAATTCTACAGATTTCGGGTCCCATGTGTATTTTACGGTGTCCAGATCTGTCAGAGCAAACCGCAGGAAACCGTACTCAGGGGACATTCCCCTGTCAGACGTGGCATCAAACCAGAGCCACTGTCCGTCTATATTTGCTATATTCCACATGTGATTCTCAGAAAAATAGGAGCCCGTCACGTTATAGCACTCGATTCCTGCCATCTCAAACAGGAGCTTCAAGGCATTGGAATATCCTCCGCAGATGGCCGTCCCATCCCGTAGGGCGCCCAGGGCAGTCTGTGAGGCGTAAGGCATTGACGAAAAGTCGGAGTAATACAGCTGATCGTACTCAACATTGGCTGTTATATAGGCGTATATGGCCTGCGCGCGCTCCATGGTGGTCATGTTGTCGGTGATAAGCTGCGGTATTAAATCATCTGCCAGAGACTGGGTTTTAGCAAGAGCCGAGATACATTCCTCCACTGTAAATCCGTTGGGAGGAGAGTACGTCAGTGCTGTGGCGTCTGAATTGAGAGAACACAGCAACCAGCCCCCACCGACTTGACGCAGAGCAACACTCATCTGGTCGGGCTCAAGGTCTTTGTTGGTTATCTTAATATTTACCGGATTTCCATCCATAACATGGTCGTTTGCCACGGCGATCAGCTCATGGACAGTCTGAACTTCGATTCCGTCAAACCCATCGGGAAATATTCCTGTGGCGTAGGGCATATAGCTGAAGGTGCATGTGAGAGTGCTCCCAGTGAGTTCAGCTGATAGCTTGTAGGCGACCTTCAACTCCGGACGATCTGCCGTAATCTCATAGTATATGTTGAGCACATCAATTTCAGGGGAGGTGAGACCTGCATTGGATATTTCCATTGACTGAGGTTGCTGAAGGTCCTCCATAGCAGAGATTAACAGCGACTTGATTTCCTCTTTGCTGGAAACCGCCAGAGATCCGTCGGAGTTGCCGCTTCCCTGAGCGTCGTCAGAACCAGACGTATCTCCAGTGTTTTCGTCTCCTCCCGTGCCGGCAGAAGTATCCTGCTCATCCTGCTGATTATCAGAATTATCTGAAGAATCCTGATTATCGTCGGAACCGCCGCTTTCAGAGCCGGAACTATCGTTGTCTTCGCCATCTGAAGAGTCATCTGGCGGCGATGGCTCCTGGCCGGCCGCGTCCGATGGCTCCTCAGAGGTTGTGTGATCGTTTGACTCATCGGATAGATTATCTGAATCTTCGTTTTCCCGGGCAGGCTGCTGGGGATCCTGATTTGCTGAGCAGCCGCAAAGAAACACCAGCATTGCCGCCAATACTAAAGCCCATAACCTATGTAATAACTGCCTTTTCATATACCTGACTCCTCTCTGTCGTCTTGTAAAAGACCGTGCAGCATTATATACACCTGCGTCCTGCACAGCTTTTCATGTTCTCCCAGCACCTGCTGGGGTGAAGCGCCGGAAATAACGGCGTCTCTGAAGCGCAGATTGAAAAAATCCATATACATCCGAAAGCCGAGTATAACAGCGTCCAAATCAAAGCAGGGTCGGATGCCCCCAGAGGTAAGTAAATTTTTAAGGACGGATATGTTTAACTCGTCAAAAGGGGCGCGAAGCTCTGCTATTTTACCGGACAATTCCGCCGGCGGAGAGAGAAGAGCACTGGAGAAGATTCCCAGGTACAGCTGGTTCTGAGCAAAAAAAGCCAGCCGCGCATCGAACCATGCGGTTAACTTCTCCAGAATAGTCCCAGAGAGAGTTTTGGCAGTGTGGCCTAAAAAGTCTGTGAGCTGATTAAAACATATCTCAACACAGCTCAGATACAGAGCTTCCTTATCTGAAAAATAGTGGTAAATCAGCCCCTTTGAGATATTGCTCTGGGAACAGATGTTGTTCAAGGAAGCGCCTTCATAACCGTTATTTGCGAATTCTGACATAGCAGATATGAGAATCCGCTGCTTTGAGATGGCGCCTTTTTCTGATCTATCCATAATTATCACGTCTTCCGAAAATTGACCGGTCGGTCTATTTTCGGATAATAGCATAAATTGACCGGCCGGTCAATATATAAAGCTGCGGAAATTAGAGACATAAGCCTATATGATCTGGTAATGGGGCGATGTCTGTTTGCCGGAGGAAAATGGTTAAACTTTTCTTAACTGTATTTCCAAACGGCTGCCAATGGGGTACAATATATAGTACTACAGAGGCGGTGAAATGCAGTGGTTAAAAGAGACTATCAGAGAGAGATGGAGGCGGAGATAGCGGCTTTGGGAGGACGCAGGGCTTCGCTTATGATGCACGCCTGCTGCGCTCCCTGTTCCAGTGCGGTTCTGGAGAGAGTGGAGCCCTATTTTGAGACGGCTTTGTATTACTACAACCCTAACATCCAGCCTGTAGAGGAATATGAGAAGCGGCTTTGTGAGTTTACTAAACTTTTGAAGGCGTCTTATATGGAGAAATCTGTGAATCTCTTATGCGGGGACTATGACGAGGATATTTTCCTTAGTGCGTCTTCAGGGCTTGAGAGCGAACCTGAGGGCGGAGCCAGATGTACCATGTGCTTTGAGATGAGACTCAGGGGTACGGCGATAGAGGCTCAGAAGCGGGGATTTGAGTACTTTTCCACCACACTTACTGTGAGCCCCCACAAAAACGCCGCTGTCATCAACCATATTGGAGAGAAATTGGCGGCCCAGTACGGGGTGAAATGGCTGCCGGCAGATTTTAAAAAGAGGGATGGATATCTAAGATCCATACAGCTGTCAAAGGAGTATAATCTGTACAGGCAGTGCTACTGCGGTTGCTTATTCTCGGCGTTATGATGCTTCACTTTTTTAGATGTGTATGCTAAAATACCTGCGTCACATTTCCATAACATGCAGGGAGAGGGAAAAATGTTGCCGCGCTTTTGGATATGTGCCGTTGCTTGACCCGAATTTAGCCGCCGGCGGTGAGGCTGCCGTATGTGTGAGAGCGTTGATTTCTATAGCTCTTTGACAAGATTGATTTCTTTTGCAGAATGATAATTCAAGATGTGCAGACAGAATACAGGAGGCGGATATGAAAGTAAAAAAAGCTGTTATTCCTGCGGCGGGGCTTGGCACCAGGATGCTTCCGGCCACAAAGACTGTGCCCAAGGAGATGCTGCCGCTGGTAGACAAACCGGTTATACAGTATATTATTGAAGAAGCTGTGGCTTCAGGTATAGAGGACATACTCATAGTCACAAACAGGTCCAAGTCGGCTATGGATGACTATTTTGACTATTATCCGGAGCTGGAGACCAGGCTTGTAAGCTCCGGCAAGGAGGAGCTGGCGCATGTGGTCAGATCGGTTGCGGACATGGCAAATATTTTCTATGTCCGTCAGAAAGAGACCAAGGGATTGGGCCATGCCGTGTGCAGGGCGAGGCGCTTTGTGGGCGACGAGCCCTTTGCTGTTTTACTGGGCGACGATATAATGATGTCCGAAAAACCGGTCCTGCTCCAGCTTATTGAGGCCGCGGAGAAGTATTCCGGAAGCGTAGTTGGAGTTCAACAGGTTAGCGATAAGGCGATATCCAGCTATTCGTCGGTAAAGATGCGCCATATTGACGGGCGTGTTTATGAAGCGCTGGACTTGAATGAGAAGCCGACTTATGAGGAGAAACTTTCAAATTTTGCCGTACTTGGCCGGTATGTGCTGACGCCGGAGATATTCGATATACTGGAACATACGGCTCCAGGGAGAAATGGCGAGATCCAGCTGACAGACGGGCTTGCACAATTGTGCAAGATTTCAAAAATGCTTGCTGTGGACTTTGAAGGGCGCAGGTACGACACGGGAAATATCAGGGGTTTTTTAGAGGCCACTGTAGATTTTGCCCTGCAGAGTTCTGAAGTCGGCCCATGGCTTCGGGAGTTTCTAAAAAGAAAGGCAGAAAACCTTTAAGAAAGGGGCGTTTTCATGGGACTTTATCAGCTTGCAAGACGTGTAAATGCCAAGCGCAAGGCTTTCCTTAAGATGCAGGCGGGAAAAATAATGTCGCCTGTACGCAGGATAGAGAAGGTGTTCCCTCCGAAAGGCGGACGCTTTGTGGCTATGACATTTGACGATGGGCCCGACGCCCTTACAGTCGAGGGCAGGGAGTCGGGCCTCACAGATATAATACTGGATGAACTTCGGCGCTGTGGAGACAAGGTGACGTTTGACGTTATTGGCTCTACGGCGGGAAATTACCCAGACGAGAAAGGCGCCGACGGTACCTTTATGTGGAGCGGCAACGCCTATGACCACTACCCGTGCTTTGGCATGGATGAGCTGGCGGGAGCCAAGAACAGGCCGGAGCTGGTGGAGAAGATACTCTCCGACGGGCACGAAATATCAAACCATGGCTCCACACACACGCTTTTTGGAAGGATGAGGGCGGTGTACGGCGCCAGGCGCCACTTTGATACTCTGCCGCAGGTGATCGGCGATCTGGACGACCTGCACAGCTACATGCTGGATAAGTTCGGCTATAAAATGCGTCTTGGACGCCCAGCCCACTATATAGACCGTATTCCCGACGGCTCCGACGCGTACGACGCCTACAGGGTTATGGGATATAATTATATGGCCGCCAGCTTTGACGGCGCGGGATGGCAGCCCAGGGACACCTACGATTTGGAGGTAAGGGACATGGTGGAGCCCCTGGCCCGTGCCCTTGACTCAGATCCGAACGCCCTGAACGGCCAGATAATATTTCAGAAAGACGGCTGTAATATGGCAAGACGTACGCCAATTGCCGATGCACTGCCGCAGCAGCTTAAGATATTGCACGACCTGGGCTACAAAGTTGTAAGCGTATCGGAACTTTTGGATATGTCGCCCTTTGAGGACCTGGATCCGGACGCCGAAGAGGCAGGCGCGGTGAAATATCTTCTGGACAGAGGACATACTGTGGGATATAAGAACAATACATTTGGCGGAGCGAGGACTGTAACGCCGGAGGAGCTTTATATCATGCTGGCGTCTCCTGAAACATTCAGAGAGAAGAGACATATGGGGCAAAAGGACATATATCAGGCTGCAAAAAGAGCGGTAAATCTTGATATAGGCGGAGCCTCGGGACGTGAGATAATTAAGGCGGCTGAGTCCGTCGGGGCAGAGCTGGGGGAACGCGCTATGGCAATCCGTGATAAAAAGACTGTCACAAGGCTGGAGGCAGTTCCGGCGATTGCCGATATGGTGAGGGCTCTTGAGAAATGAAAAAAGCGATAGTCACCGACATGGGCTACAGAATGGCCCTTGCTCCTGCCAGATGCCTCGCCAGAGCAGGCTATTGCGTGGTGGGAGTTGAGACTGACAACCTGCCGGAGAAGCAGGTGATGGGTTTTGCCTCCAGGAGCCTGACGTCGCATAGAATGCTGTCCGTGGAAAATATGGCGAGAGATCTTCGAGATCTCTCGGAAACGCTTTCCCAGGACGGGGAAAAGCCGGTGATAGTCCCTGTGGGCAGACGTGCCATGGAGGCCCTGAGCGGCGGGGAAATGTTAAATTGGCTGGACTTTATAATACCGGATAAGGAATCTGTCGCTATTGCGGACGATAAATGGGGGCTATACAAGCTGGCATGTTCGCTTGACGTGCCGGCTCCTTTTACAACGGCGATCTCACAATGGGAATCGCTGGATGAACTGATTGACAGGGCCAAGTACCCGTGCTTTGTTAAATTCAGGAATGGAGAGCTTTTAGGGCTGAAACCGGTTGAACGATATAAAATTGTTGAGGGTCCATCTCAGTTGCGAGAGATATATCCGAGTATGGAGATGCGCGACGCGGATCCCATAGTACAGCAGGTTTGCCTGGGCCGGGATGTAGGCATAGCCGTCCTGATGGACAGGGACGGCAGGATGGTGGATTATCTCTGCTATGAATCCCTGCGGGAATATCCTGTAAGCGGCGGGCCTACATGTCTGTGCAGGACCGTTGAGAGCCCGAAGATGGTAGAGTACGCCAGGAGGCTCCTTACGGCAATAGGATACAGAGGTATAGCCATGCTGGATTTTAAGGGCTCGCCGGACGATCCAAAACTCCTTGAGATAAATCCAAGGGTCTGGGGCAGCGCCAACATATGTGACGTATCAAATTCCAGCTTTTTTGAGAATTATGCCCGCGCCGCGGCGGGAGAAAGACTGCCGGAACCGTCAACTCCAGGCTATGACGTGGGAGTGACGATGCGTTTTTCTCCCCAGGACGCAGCTTCGTATATTGGATATTTAAAATGCGGAAATCCCTTCTTTAAGACTACCATTGAGTACCTTAAAACGGCTTTTAACCCCTCTATACGCAACGGTGTAAAAAAGCGCGGGGATATGGGGCCCTATAGGCGATACATGAAGGGACTCTTTAGCAGGGTGATTTGAGTGAGACAGCGCGGTGCCAGCACTGCGCTGTCTCAGTTTGTCGGAAAAGGCCGCCAGGCCTTTTCCGACAAAAGGCAGCATGGCGTCCAGGACTCGATGTCCTCGTCACAAGCTCCGGTTTACTCCCATCCGTGCAAGCATGAATGGTCGCGCCCTCCGCGGATCCTCCTCGCCCACGAAAACCAAGGTTTTCGTGGAGGCCCGGACATTGTCGTCCTGTCCGCCATGAGAAGTGTCATTTCCGAGGCGCATGTCCCCAGAAATGACGGATTTTCATTTTGTTCCTGGGGCTGCAGCCCCAGGAACTCTGCGAGGCTCACCTGCGGGAAGATTTTTAACAGCCTCAGACAGCGCAGTGTCAGCACTGCGCTGTCTTTACATTGCATTAAAAAACGATTTCAAGAGGAGTCTATTAAATTTTAGGGATGTAATTTGATTTAAAACTGTGTATAATTAAAATATGTATGTGAGGCGCAATGCTACGTTGGACCTCGTTTGAAAATTGGAAATGTGCCCAAGGCCCGCCATTTGAGCATGTTGACATTTTTCAGACAAGGCTTAGGGGGACTAAGATGAGAAATACTAAGAAAACACTTATTGCCGTGGCGATTGCAGTGATAGTCGTATTTTTGATTATGCACTATTGGGATACGGCTGCGGGCGTTGTAGGCGTTGCGCTTCGGGCGGCATATCCTCTGTTTTTAGGCTGTGCAATGGCTTATATTGCGAATATACTCATGAGTTTTTATGAGCGGCACTATTTCCCAAAGTGCAAGAAGCCTTTCGTGCGTAAGAGCGCCAGGCCGGTGTGCCTTATAGGCGCGCTGCTCACTGTGGCCGCTGTGCTGCTGGGGGTTATCCGTCTTGTACTCCCTGAACTGGCGGACTGTGTGAGGATAATAGTATCGCAGGTTCCGAGAGCCGTTGACTCAATAGCCGCCGCACTTTACAGGAGCGGCATATTCTCTCAGGAGTTTTCTCAGTATCTGCAGGATATCGACTGGCAGGGGCTTATTGAGTGGTGCGTCGGAGTCCTTACCCGGGGAATAGGCGACGCGGTAACTTTTGCTGCAGAAGTGGTGTCCTCGTTTATGTCCACGCTTGTGACTGTGTTCATAGGGCTTGTATTTGCAATAAACATTCTGCTACGGCGTGATAAGCTGAAAAAGCAGCTCTCAAAGATGATAGGAGTCTATCTTCCTGAAAAATGGCACAGAGGAGTCCTCCATGTGCTGACTACTCTTAATAAATGTTTTCACAGCTATATTGTGGGCCAGTTTACAGAGGCGATTATACTTGGCGCCCTGTGCGCCCTGGGGATGATGCTCCTGGGCTTCCCATATGCGGCAATGACAGGAGCCGTTGTAGGAGTTACCGCCCTTATACCGGTAGCTGGAGCATATGTGGGAGGCGCGGTAGGGTTTCTTCTGATTCTCACGGTCTCCCCGCTGAAAGCGGTACTGTTTGTAGTGTATCTGGTAATTCTCCAACAGCTGGAGGGGAATCTGATATATCCGAAAGTAGTGGGCTCCTCCGTGGGGCTTCCAGGAATTTGGGTGCTGGCGGCGGTGACTGTAGGAGGAGGCGTGATGGGTATACTTGGAATGCTCATCGGAGTGCCTTTGGCGGCAACTATTTACCAGCTTCTGCGGGAGGATATAAACAGGAGAGATAAAGGGCGCCCTTTGAAAAATGAGGGCGGCGATGGGAAAAAAGATGCATCCACAAAAGTGTAACAACGTATGGATACTTCGGTTTGAAAATGGAAGAGTGCGGAATATAAAATAAATAATGGCAATATGAGCAAATGTTGCTTTTTGTACCTGCGTATTGATATAAAAATTGTGAATAATAACATAAATCCCCCAACTGGGGGATTTTTTTGTTGACTTTTTTAATGCGTACATGGTATGATTCACGCAAAGTTAGCTATTGCTAACTTTGCGTGAATGTGAATATGTATTCGCAGGCGGATTTAAATATGCGTATGTAGCGAGATAAAGGAGGCAGAATTGAGAAAATATTTACTGACGATTATTCTCTTTGCGGTTTTAATAATACTCTCTGGGGTATCGCTTTTCATAGGCGTTATAAACGTAGAAGTGAAATCGCTGGTAAGCGGCGACCCTGACGCCTGGTGGATATTTTTGGCGTCGCGGCTGCCGAGGCTTCTGGCGATATTGTGTACAGGTGTTGGCATGAGCATTGCAGGGCTTATTATGCAGCAGCTGTGCATGAACAAGTTTGTCTCGC
>CALWYO010000063.1 GCA_944385785.1 uncultured Oscillospiraceae bacterium
GCAGGGCAATGCTGCTAAATTGCACCGCCCTGCTTTTTATCCATCCATTCACTTATCTAATCTTATCTACTGACTATCCATTGCCTCCAAGATTTTATCCATGTCAAAATCTTTCGTCACATAGTAAACATCGTCTGTATAATATTCATCAGTTATAAGCAGATCATCCCTTTCCGATTCATACCCCTGAACATTCCCGTACCAGAAGATCACATCGATTCTTCCGCTGCTCAACGCAGATAGCCGTGCGTCAGCGTCAACCTGTACAAAAGTGAAGGAAACATTCATTGTCTCGGAAATAGCATTCATCAGCGCCACATTAAAGCCATCAGGCGTTCCATCTGCCGCCACATAATCTAAAGGCGGCAAATCCCCAGTTACGCCTACCACATAAGATTGCCCACTCCCATTTTGGGCGTCCGTGGCAGAACTGTCTACAGAAATTTCGGTAATGTATGTATTAATGAGCGCGTCCAGGTTTCCATCATCCCTAAGCGTTTGAATGCCATCCTGCAGAAATTGATAAAGCTCGGTATCTTCTGCACGAACCGCCATTCTTATCTCTGTTGGAACGCCCGCACCGCCGGGAGCAATAGTCAGCGAGTCGTCCTGGGACTTCAGATAATTTGCCACTGAAGATGGGACAAGCAGATATTCGACATTTCCCGCATCTAAATCCAAAACCATCGTTGTAAGGCTGTTATATTGTTTCCATTCGCCAAGAGCCGGTTCTGGAAAGATTTCCAGGTCTGATGGCTCTTGCCAATCCATAATTCCGCACAGGATATCTTCGTCCTCAGTTCCATTATTCTGACTGCTGCACCCTGTCATTGCCATTACAATAGTTAAAATCAGGCAAAAACTCAAAAGTATACGTATTTTTTTCATGTCGTTTTCCTCCTACAGTTCAATATTCATGCAATTGCTTTCACCGTCATACTGATAATCCAGCCGTTTTGCCGTGTGTTTCAATATGGTAACTCCAAGATGTACTTCATCTTCTGACTCAATTTCAAATGGATTATATTTACCCCCTTTACTGCGAAGTTCAATAACCGTACATTTATCTCTTTCATCAAAGGAAATCTGGATTTGTATGTCCACAGCGGCATCCGATTTCCCATAGTTCAGCATTTCATAAATCAGTTCCTCTGTACACAGTTGGAGGCGGTATGCCTTTTTCTCATCAAGTCCGTACTTCTGTGCAAAACTGCGTATATTTCCCTGAAGCTGCATCAAGTCAAAATCTCTTGTTTCAATCTGCCAGGAGAGGTATTTCATCTTATGGATAAAATCTCTGGTTTTCTTTTTCTTCGGCGCATCGAAAATCTCCTGAGGTGTCCCCTCTTCAAAGATTCCATGTTCATCCATATATAGAACTCTTGTGGCAATCTCCCTTGCAAAGTCCATCTCATGGGTAACAATTATCATCGTCATACCCTGCTTTGCCAGCAGGCGCATGGTTGCCAGAACCTCGCCCACCATAGTAGGGTCAAGGGCCGAGGTCGGCTCGTCAAAAAGCATAACCTCCGGATCCATAGCCAGACATCTAACAATGGCGATTCTCTGTTGCTGTCCTCCTGATAGTACTTCCGGCATGGCGTATTTTCTGCTTTCCAGCCCAATCATGTTCAAAAGCACTTCCGCTCTTTTTTCAGCTTCGGCTCGAGTCAGCCCCAGGAGTTTTATCGGAGCCAGCGTTATATTGTCTAAAACATTCATATGTGAGAACAGATGAAATCTCTGATAGACCATTCCCACTTTCCGGCGGATCCTGTTTAAATCCGCTTTTTTTGACGTCAGTTCATCCTCTCCAATAAAAATTTTCCCATCATCCGGCGTCTCCAACAAATCCATACACCTTAGAAACACACTTTTTCCGCAGCCTGAGCTGCCGATAATGACTACTCTCTCCCCCTTATCGACCGTCAGATTTACATTTTTCAGCACTTGCAAGGAGCCAAAAGATTTTGATAAATTTTCTACCCTGATCATACTCACATCTTTCGCCTCCTTTTCTTTTTAAGCTCCGACGCCTTTTTAGCAAGATCAAATACACCATAGCAGATATACGCCATTCCCAAATAGATCAGCAGACCCACCAGAATCATAAACAGAGGCTGCATAGTACGGCTGCCAATGTTGTTGATAACCCTGGTCAGATCCGTAATAGTGACGTACCCAACAACGCTTGTCCACTGGATCAATGTAACTATCGTGGACTGATATGTTCCACTGGCTATCTTCGCCGCCTGCGGCAGCATAATCAAAATAAACGCCTGATATTTTGAAAATCCTAAAGTTCTCGCCGCCTCCACCTGCTTTGAGTCAGTCGCATTAATAGCAGAATAAAAGCATGTAGCTGTATATGCGCTCATATGGAGAGAAAAGGCCGCCACTGCCACCATAGTGGCAGACAGACCGCTTCCTGCAAATACCACATAATACATCATCATTAGAAGCAGAAGTACCGGACTTCCTCTCACAATCGCTATATACCCAGCCGCAATAGTGCGGACAATTCGAATACGGCTTCTCCTAAGAGCACAGATAATCATTCCAAGTAATGTTCCAAACACCACTGAGAGCAGCGAAATCTGTACAGTCACAGCCAAGCCCTTTAAAATAGTCTTATAAGAGTCTCCGGCGACCAATGTTTTATAAATTATTTCTTGTATGTTCAACCGTTTTCCCCCCTTTATAAAACTGATAATTACCCTTTCAAATAAAAATGCGACTCATTCTGTGCATATGCAGACGTCGCATCTTTGACCTTGCCACCGGAAACTTAATTATATTGACAGCCGGTATGAAAAGAGGTTTTTTTCGTGAAACACTCCTTTTTCAACGTGAAATGCAGCGATCAGTCAGTTGACATGTATCTCTATAAACGTGTAATCGATTTCTCGCTTTATACATCTAATCAAAAAAACGGCAGAGAATCCGCAAATGGATTCTCTGCCAGTTCTGCCTGCTCTATTTATAATTGTTATATTTATCAAAAATCTCTGTATTATTTTAACCAGAGAAATTTCTCATTCCCTGACAAACTCACAGATAGTTTCAACATGGTATGTAGATGGGAATAGATCAACACACGCAATTCGTTTCACCTGATATCCCCGCTGCTGGAATATCTCAATATCCCTTGCCAAACTTGTAGGCTTACATGCTATATATACAAGTCTCTGAACGCCAAAATCAATAATTTTCTCCAACGCTTTAGGATGAACGCCATCTCTCGGTGGATCAAGCATAATCAAATCAGGCGTTTCGCCCAATTGGTCAATTACAGTTAGCACATCGCCAGCATAGAACATACAGTTGTCCAAACCATTTAGCCCGGCATTTTCCCTTGCGGCCTCTACCGCCTCTTCTACAATTTCGACACCTACAACTCTCTTGGCAACAGGCGCTAAAATCTGTGCAATAGTTCCAGTTCCACTATACAGATCAAATACAACCTTGTCTCTGGTGTCTCCAATGTACTCTCTGGCTTTCTTATAGAGTATTTCCGCGCCCAGAGAATTTGTTTGAAAAAAAGAAAACGGCGTAATCTTAAATCTAAGTCCCAGAAGCTCTTCATAGAGCCAATTCCGTCCATAGAGCACTCTGGTCCCTTCGTCTTTTACAGTGTCGGCGATATTGTCATTAACCGTATGGAGGATTCCAGTAATTTCCCCGTCAAGCCGCAAGTTCAGAAGTTTATTTTTCCAGTCTTTCAAGACATTTTCTATTGCCGCGTCAGAAACATAATTGTCCGCGTCTTTTCCCGAAGCGGTAATTAAATCAATAAGAATTTCTCCTGTCCTGCACGCCTTGCGGACTAAAAGATGACGGAAAAATCCAACATGCCGCATTCTGTGATAATACGGCATACCACTTTCACTTGCCACCTGGAGAGTACATTTAAGAATCTGCCTGTAATCGGCGTCCACAATCTGACATTCCGTGACACTTACAATGTCGTGGAAACTGCCTCTTTTGTGCATTCCCAATGACATCGGCCCGTCTTTAATCTCATCGCCGAATGTAAATTCCATTTTATTGCGATATCCGTCTATCACAGGGCTCGGACTAATTCCCTCCCACGCATACTTGCCGCGTACCGCGTTATCCATCATTTCCTTTACCTGTTTTTCTTTCATTTGAAGCTGCAGGTCATAGGAAAGATTCTGATAAGTGCAGCCCCCACAAGCTCCAAAGTGCGGGCAGGCAGGAACAATCTCTCCAGGCGATTTCTCTACAACCTCCAAGAGTCTTCCTTCTGCCTGTCCGCCACGCACTTTGCTGATAGAAGCACGGATTTTCTGCCCTGGGACAACATTTTTTACAACTACCGTTTTTTCTTCGCCAAGTATTTCCAAAATCCCTCTGTTGGGAAATTTAACTTCTTTTACAACACCTTCTATTATCTGCCCTTTTTTCATTTCTGCTCCTTCTATAAGTACAAAAATACTTACCCTTAATTTTCTCTCAAATTGACGCTGCATTTCTAAAAAGGGCATCACATAATACTTAATATAACACAGAAAACTGCCACATCTTTACATGCCAACTATCGCCACAGCTACTTTCAAAACCGTACGAACATTCAGGAAACACCTTGTAACAACTGCAAAAGATTTCATGTACTATCCCTTGCAGACGCTTTTTTCGTCGTTCTCTTGGCAGTAGATTTTTTCTTTGAGGAAGATTTAGACTCCTGATCATTCTTAGCGGAAACCTTTACGCCACTATCTTCGGCCTTATCCTCCTGATCTTTCGTCACAGCTTTCTTTCTGTATCCTCTTTTGTCCTCTGGTGTAAAATTAGGACATTTCTCGTTTATACAGAAGGGCTTCTTAAAACCGCGACCCGACTTTTTAAACATTGTGTGTCCACACTCTGGGCAGACATCCGCAACAGGTACATCCCAAGTCATAAATCCGCAGGCGGCGCCTCTCTCACAGGCATAGTAAACATACCCATTTTTCGAAGTGCGCTTCAGTATACGTGAACCGCATTTAGGACATTTTCCAGGCATTTCTATAACCAGCGGTTTTGTAAACGTGCACTCCGGATATCCCGGGCATGCCAGGAACCTGCCGAAGCGCCCGGACTTCACCACCATTTTTCTGCCGCAGACCTCACATATCTCGTCAGTCTCTTCGGCAGGTATCTTTATTCTTTCGCCTTCTAACGCTTTTTCAGCATCATCCAGCGACTTTTTAAACGGCCCATAAAAATCACTGAGCACCTGTTTCCAGGGCTTCTCTCCCTTTTCAACGCTGTCCAGCGTTTCCTCCATTCTCGCGGTAAATCCAAGATCTACAATATCCGCAAAACGCTCTTCCATAAGTTTTGTGACAACTTCTCCCAGGGGCGTGGGGCGCAAGTACTTCCCTTCCTTAATCACATACTCCCTGTCAAGAATTGTCGATATTGTAGGAGCATACGTGCTGGGCCGGCCCACTCCTGTATCTTCCATCTCTTTTATCAGTGAAGCCTCAGTGTATCTGGCTGGAGGTTGAGTGAATTTCTGCTCATGGATAAGCTCAATTAGCTTAACTCTCTCCCCTTCAGACAGTACTGGCAGTGAGGACTGCCTTTCATCAGGCTCATCGTCCCGCCCCTCCTCGTAAACCGCCGTAAAGCCGGAAAACTTTATTGCTGAATAGCTGGAGCGAAAAACATGCCCTGCACTTGTCACATCTGTGGTGACGCTGTCGTATACAGCGTTAGCCATCTGGCTGGCAATAAACCTATTCCAAATTAACCTGTAAAGCCTGTACTGATCGTTTGTAAGGCTGCTTTTTACAGCTTCCGGCGTCAAGGACACATCAGAAGGACGTATTGCTTCGTGGGCGTCTTGAGCCGAATTTCTACTCTTATAGCGTCTCGGCCCCTGGTAATACTCTTTTCCATACCGCGACGGAATTATCCTACCCGCCGCAGACAACGCTTCCTCTGAAAGGCGAAGCGAATCTGTTCTCATGTATGTTATGAGACCAACTGTCCCCTCTTCAGCCACATCAACGCCTTCGTAAAGCTGCTGAGCTACAGACATGGTGCGACGGGGAGTCATACCGAGTTTCCTGGACGCCTCCTGCTGGAGCGTCGAAGTAATAAACGGAGGCGCCGGAGAGCGCGTCTTATCTTTTCTCTTCACGGCCGTAACAATAAACTCAGCATCTTTTACGTCCGACTCAACCGCATCCACCTGTTCCTGACTCTTAAGCTCTCCCTTTTTCCCATTTGAGCCATAGTATCTGGCTAAAAACTGTGCTCCAGACTCGTGGTGCAGTTTCGCGTCAAGCAGCCAGTATTCCTCCGGTATAAAGGCCCTTATGGCCTCCTCTCTGTCTACGACCATCCTTGTGGCGACAGATTGAACACGACCAGCAGATAAGCCTCTCTTAATCTTCTTCCACAGCAAGGGCGATAATTTATATCCCACAATCCTGTCAAGCAATCTGCGGGCTTGCTGCGCGTCCACCAGATTCTGATCTATCTGTCTGGGGTTCTGAATGCTTTCAGATACCACTTTCTTTGTTATCTCGTTAAACGTCACCCTATACACCTGATCATCAGGGATATTAAGGAGTTCCTTAAGGTGCCAGGAGATCGCCTCTCCCTCTCTATCAGGGTCGGTAGCAAGGTAAACACGCTGGCTGTTTCCAGCGGCCTTTTCCAGTTCTTTTATTGTATCCTCGCGGCCTTTTACCGGCCTATAATCTGGTATAAAGCCTCCCTCAATATCAATTCCGAGAGTACTTTTCGGAAGATCCCTTAAATGCCCCATAGAGGCAGTGACTTTATATCCAGGTCCAAGATACTTCCCAATTGTCTTAGCTTTTGCCGGAGACTCAACTATAACAAGATTAGTTTTCCCTTTCGCCATTAAATCTGCCCATTCCTTTTACTAATCATAAATATTGTTATACCTAATTCGACGTCGTCTATTCGATAATAGTAACGTGCGGTGTGTAACGCTTTCCGGGCTCTCTTGTCACTGCACCTTTAATTTCCAAGACTGTAAGGCCTGCCAGAACCTGAGCCGCAGTAAGTCCGCTCTTTAATATTATATCATCCACATAGACTGTGTTCCCATTCATCGCTTCTATTATTGCTATTTCCTCCGGAGACATGTCTCCTCGGTTTATCTTTAAGTCAATATAACCCTGGCTGCCCCCATTGTCAATTATTTTCTTTGTATCTTTCTTCCTATTTGATGTGGAATTCCGCTGATTTTCTACAAGTTTTTCAACAAGTTCCCTATCTAACGGCACAAAATCCTTATCAGCGTCGATACTGTTGAAAATACCGGAGTACTCATCTAATATATCTCTGCCTGAAAGCGCCACAGACGCTCCCTCGCGAAGAAGTTCATTTGATCCCCTGCACGCTGCTGAGTCGGCATTGCCAGGTACAACAAACACATCCCTGCCCTGTTCTAAAGCTCTGGCCGCAGTTATAAGCGCGCCAGACCTAATGGGCGCTTCAATTACAAGCACGCCCACAGAGAGCCCGCTTATTATCCTGTTTCTCACTGGAAAATGCCGGCTCAACGGCTCTGCACCTGGGGGATACTCACTTATAAGCGCGCCTACCGTTTCAACGTCTTGAAAAAGCCGCCTGTTGGACGGAGGATAGACAACATCTACACCGCACCCCAGAACGCCCACTACTTTCCCATTTCCCCGCAACGCCCCTTGGGCAGCAGCGGCATCTACTCCTCTTGCCAATCCTGTAATCACCAGCCCGCCGCCTCTGGCAATCTCATACGCCATTCTCTCCGCCATAACAATTCCATAAGGCGTGCAACTGCGCGTACCAACTATTGCTATAGCAGCTCTGTCATCTATAGGTGGCAATTTCCCTTTTATATAGAGTAATACCGGCGGGTCATATATATTCTTCAGCCGCTCAGGATATCCTGAGTCTTTCAGCGTGAGGATCGATATGTTCTCCCTTTCGCAGGCGTTAAGTATCTCTTCGGCCCTGTCCATATTCTTATCCAGGAGAGGTTCGATGCTCCCCGATATTACTTCGCTATACTCCCAATCTCTTGCAAAGTACAAATCCCTCGGCGAGCCAAATCTGTCAATAAGCAGCACTTTATCTTTTGCGCTTATACCTTTAAGCGACGAAAGCCACAACCAATATTTCAACTCCGGCATCTGCTCCCCACACTTTCCACATTATATAATATACGGCAAATAAATATTATAAATTCTCTCCAGCCATCTTCCACATAATTATCGACGCAGCAGCTGCCGCATTTAGTGATTCACACTCAGGACGCATTGGTATTATTAATTCTCCAGAGCATATACTTAAAAGTTCACGCGTTAACCCTCTGCCCTCGCTTCCTATAGCAACCGCGCATTCACTTAGATCGATTTCTCTGACATCCCTGGCCTTCTGACTTAGCGCCGCACCATATATAGGCACCTCTTTTCCAGCGCAGGCAATCTCATCAAGCGTCATTTCCCGTATTTTCTGCCTAAAGGCCGCTCCCATTGTAGCTCTAACGGCTTTTGGACTCCATGGATCTGCACAGGCTCCGGTCAAAATTACATCTTTTATTCCGAAGGCATTTGCCGTCCTTATAACAGTACCCACATTGCCCGGATCTTGAATATTTTCAAGTATTATAGATTTTTTTATGTCGCCCTGCAAATCTTTTTGTGCCATTCCAACAGAAAAAACGACAGGTTGAGGTGTTTTCAATGGGGATACAGCTTCAATTACCTCTCTTGTGACAGAAAACACTTTAACTCCTTTGGGTATTTCTACCTGAATATCTCCACATAAAAACACCTGTCTTATATCCGCACCAGATTTTATGGCCTCCTCAAGAAGTTTTATCCCATCGCACAAAAACTCTCCGGAAATACGCCTGTATTCTTTTGAGCTGCCCAACTTCTTCATATGCACAGCCTTTTCATTTTTACGGCTTGTAATATCCACCATAATTTCTCCAAAATCTCATTACGTATTTAGAATAACATTTTTAATGTTAATGATAAAGCGAGCCCAACCGCTACTTCGGTCAGCTGGCCCGCTGTGATTAAATGATATTCAGGCGCTCTAAAAACACCATTTTTATGTATGTAATTATAGCACTGGCACTTTTTATGTGCAACCATAAACATCAATACTTCAAAATTATTGCCGAAAGATTATTTTGTATTAACGACTGCAATACAAAAATCTGTAAATATATTCTTAATATATCTATAAAATATATTTTAGATAAGCAATACACAAATAAAACCATCGCTATATTTATGCCAGGATTTACATACTTATGTAAACTCAGTTTCTTGTTTTAAGCAAAATAAACAAATTATGATATTAAATATCAGAATTTGATAGTTGAAAGCACTGCATCTCTGACTTTAATATGTTTTCATACATGAGACCGCGGTCTCATGTATCCTGGGTTAACCCAGGAGCATTTTATTTAATTTTATTATGAAAGGAGGGTTGTATTTTGCCCTGGCCGTGGAACGCGGCTATCTCACCAGCAACCACAGCAAACCGATATACCCAAAGTAACAGGAGATGATAAAATGAAAAACGCAAAAAGGTTTTTAGCATTACTTTTCTGCCTCGTTATGATATTCTCTATGGCGGCTTGCTCCAGCGGTGGAGACAACGATAATGGTGGCAGCAGTAATAACGGCGGCTCAACTGATAACGGCAACGGAAGCACTGATGACAACGGCGATTCCGGCGACGACGGTGGCATCACTGTTGCCGAGAGGGAGTTCCCCGTTGCAGGCGGCAGTAATGTCGACACTCAGGTTGATAACATTATACTCACCATGAACTCCAACTCCGTTAACGTAGGTCCTTTCGCCCCTGCCTCCCCTGGTTCAGTCGGTAAGGCTGAGCTCTGGGCAAGGCTCTTCTGGCAGCCCTATAACGGTGCGCCTATAGAAGACTGTATCCCCTGGATGGCCAAGGATTACGAGATAATTGACGATTACACAATTGAGATAGAAATCTACGACTACATATACGACAGCAAGGGCAACCACATAACTGCCGATGACATTATCTGGAGCGGCCAGACCAGCCTTGAGATAGGTCAGTTCGTGGACTATGGTAACGTGGCCTCTGCTGAAA
>CALWYO010000064.1 GCA_944385785.1 uncultured Oscillospiraceae bacterium
TTGTTGTCACCGTTAACAAAAATTACATCGTAACTGCAATCCTGTGCACCTTTTCGACATGTGGTGAAATAAGCATCCAAAGCTGCATTGGAGGCAATGATATCCTCCGTTACAGTACGCCAGATTACCAATGCACGACGACCATCTGGCATGGTGCCGTCAATTTGCTGGAAGGCATACTGGCCGCTGATGTCATTAACCAAATCTACAGCGCCTTCATATGAAGGTGCCTCTGCAGGTTTGCTGAGATAGTAGGAAATCGCACCCTGCCTGGAAACTGTTAGGCCGATCAGATAATTGAAGGTTTCGCACAGATCAATGCTGCGTTCCTTACACTCATTTTTTTCAGTGATTTTCATGGTATAGGCAAAGGGATTGGAAAAGGCGTCTACATTCAATAGGCTGCCTCGGCTCTCAAAGTCCACCATGTAGTGAATCAGATAATCCTCGCCCAGCAGCGAAGCGTATTGGTTAGTATCATCAGAAAGCTCGATATTAGAGAGGGCATCTTCGTAACTCTCAAGGGACATATATTTAATAATTTGAGAAACACCGCTATCACGCTGCTGTGGTTTCCCGTCTTTCCAATCTGGAGCATACACACATTTTTGGATACGCGGTTTTGTAACGCTGTCAAAATATTCTCCCATCTCTACCAAGATGTATTTGCGACTACCTTTATCTTCACGGTTTAGGCTAATAATTGCGTGTCCAGTGGTACCAGACCCAGCAAAATAATCCAGCGCAGTAATGTCTTTATTTGCCCCTGAGACATACAATGCGTCTTTAACTGCATACACGGATTTAGGGAACGAAAATGGAGAGTATTCAGAAAACATATTTTTAAGAGTGCCCGTTCCATGTTCTGTAGCAGAATATTGCGCATCAAACCATGTAGTAGTCGCAGTTACGCCAACCGGTGGGCGATACTTGTAGTAAACAATTCTTACTCTCTTTTCAGTCTTATACATTAAATCTTCACAAAATTCTCGAGCTGTTTCTACGCCCCAACGCCATCTACGTTCAGTCCCATTCTCATCAATAGGCCAGCATACAATCTCATCGGCTAATGGAGGGGCAATATTCTCCCATAGTTTTGCGCCCTCGTTCCACTCCATATCAGGAATCCGTGCCGATTGCCCTTTGAAGTAAATTGGATAATATGCCTTGGGACTATCGCTTCGTTCCGAATCCGATCCGCGCTTACGCAACAATTCCCACATAAAAATTCCTTGCGCATCTTTTTCCTTGTATCGTTTGTTTAACTCGGCATTTCGAGGCATTTTTTCTACGACAGTATCTTCTGTGTTAGAGTAAAAAAGCGTATATTCGTGGGAAATTGCGAAACCAGTTGGGACAGGCCGGCCAGATGGATTATTCCGTATTACAACTGTTCCAAGTTCTCCCTGTGGGAAAATATCATCTAATACGCAATGCGCGTATTTCTCCTCAAAATCATCGATTGCAAACGCAAGTACGGCTCCATCGCTCATAAGTCGCTTACTTATAGCTACTCTATCAACAACAAGAGAAAGCCACGAACTATCTTTATAACCATTCTTATACATAATAGGGCTGGCATCAGTGTTATATGGAGGATCGATGTATATGCTCTGTATCTGCTTTTCGTACCGAGATAGTAATAATTGAAGTGCTTGATAGTTGTCAGAATTTAACATCACACCTGTTGTCTGTTTATCTAAATCGGGAATACTCTCCAGGAGTGAATACTTAAATGTATTAGGAAAGTGTTTTGTATCAATAAGCAAGTTTTGATTCTGACACAGAAAGTCCGTCGTAGGAGGATTACTCCAACCATCTGCTTCATCAATGGCATACATAGAGATCCATTCATCGATCTGCTCTTTATTGGCAATAATCTCAGGCCAGAAGGATTCATCAATTTTGTCCAGCGTAATGCACCAGTTGGTTTCTACTACAAATTTTTTCTTCAGCCACAGCTTTTTCTGGAAATCTTCAATCTGGGCAAGAAAATCGATAATAATTTTACCAACACGCTTAATCGCCTTAACCTTTGCCAGATAAACCTCTACACGAGCCTCATTGCTTGTGTCCAAATCATCCAGATGCATGACTTCGCTCTTAATGAAGAAGTCCAGTTCACGAGTCAAGAAGCCGCGCAGATCCTTATGAATAAAATAATCGAAGGTGTTTTTTGCCACATAGCCCTTCAGATGCTTTTCCAGTAGGGTAGTGGTTTCCTTGCCCTTGCCGGTAGGAATTGGTGCAAGCAAAGGATTCAGTTCAGCACGACGCAGAGAAAACAACCACTTTTCAATCGCAGCATAGTTTTCCTCTGTGTATTTCTTTTTCTTATCCTCAGGAATATCGTATACAAAACGGATGATGACTTCTGCTGCATCTACATCATATTCAAATGTCTTGATGCCAGGATATGTTTCTTCATCTTCCGTAAAGAGCATAAAGACACGCTTGCTGTCTTTGCTTTCTTTGTTATTGTTCTGTTCAGTGGTTGCATCTACCAGACGGAAATGGACAGTAATGCCATCGGACACAAAAGTATAATCCTTGAAGTTTTCGCTAGTCTTGATATAGTACTGGTCTTGGTTTGCCCAATACAGCTTCACTTCCTCGCCTTCATAGGGAATAGCATATACGCCCTCTTTATAGCGGCGTTTGGAAATAAAATCTCCTTCCTCATAATAGCGATTAAAGAAGGAGTACAGTGCAGAATATACATCGGTCTCCAGTGCAGCAAGATCGGCGCCTTCCGCCAGTTGCTTCTGCAGTGCTATATATTTCTGTTTCAGAGGCGCAGTATCGGGCAGTGCATCCACTGTCATTCCCATGCCTGCAGCATTTTCCTCAATCTGCGTCATCTGATTGTGAATTTCCTCTTTACTGCCTTGCGCAAAAGGCGCAAGGGTTTCCTGCACCATTTCCGGCAGACGATCGGCCAAAAAGGTTTCGATCTGCGTCTTGCGGAGATTCATAACCCGATAAATGCCGAAATCGAGATCGGATTTATCCAGCTCGAAAATCTCCTTCAATAGTTTCACAAAGCGATCCAATCTCTCATTTGCCATTTTCGTTTCCTCCTATTTTTGCGGTTAGGGCTGTAATTTGCGCCGGTGTAAGTTCTTTCATACGAATAACGCGTATAAGTTCTCGCAAAGCAGATTCCTTTCGAATGTCTTTCGCAAGGTCCTCTGCAACCACTCTGGGATCTTCGTTATCTGCCGCTGCAAGATCGTCAAACATATAGCCCGGGAACTCTTCACAGGCGAGCAGCATTTTGATTTTTTCCTGGTTTTGAAGCGATGGCAAGCGGCGATTTTTTTCGATATCTGTAATGAATGGAGCAGAAACTTTGAGCTTATCTGCAAGCTGTTTTGCTGTTATTGGTGGGGACTGAGCTTTTCTTGCCATACGAATCAGATCTCCATAACTGCCTGCCATGCCATCACCTCCCTCAAAAAATTAACATAAAAGCTAATTAGCGTATATGTTAATTATACTGTTTGCAAATGACAGAAGTCAATTATAATTTTTCTTGTAAAAACAAAAAACGCCGCTGTCTGCAAATCACAGACAGCGGCGTTCATACATATCAGGCGCTTTTTCTTTGCAATTGTCGTAAGTTTATCGTAAATTCACGGCTGTACCTCCGGCAATTGCTTGCATCCCAATGGGTTCAGGCTATTGCTTAGTACATGCCGCCCATGTCGCCGCCGGCGGGGGCAGCGGGTGCGGGGGGCTCGGGCTTGTCGGCAACCAGGGACTCGGTGGTCAGCACCATGGCGGAGACGCTGGCGGCGTTCTCCGGGGCGCTGCGGGTCACCTTGGCGGGGTCAATGATGCCGGAGGACACCATGTCGCAGTACTCCTCCTTGTAGGCGTCAAAGCCGTAGCCGGTCTTGCCGGAATTGCGGACCTTCTCCAGGATCACGGAGCCGTCCAGGCCGGCGTTGGCGGCAATCT
>CALWYO010000065.1 GCA_944385785.1 uncultured Oscillospiraceae bacterium
CTGAGCCGCAAGGGCTCAAGCAGGAGGGAAAAATAAATCCCCATCCATTTTCTCGTCTCCCCGACCCTCTAAGGTCAGGGAGACGAGCCGCTTTTCAAAGTTTATGTCAGACCTTTTTCCACTTCACTCCCTGGGGAGTGTCCATAAGCTCTATGCCCTGTGAGCGCAGCTCGTCTCTTATTCTGTCCGCCTCGGCGAAGTTTCTGGCTTTCCTGGCCTCCTGACGGCGGATAATAAGCTCCTCTATCTGCGCCGCCAGCGTCTCCTCCTGACTGCCTGGTATCTTATAGATTATTCCCAGCACATTCTCCAGCTCGTCAAAAGCGGCCATACACGCCTTTGCCAGCTCCTTTGTGGGGTTTTTGTCGGCGCTGGTGGCCGTATTCATATCCCTGGCCATCTCAAAGAGCACCGAACCTCCGTCGGCAGTGTTGAAGTCGTTGTCCATCACCTGGATAAACTTCTCCTTGTACTTTCCAAGTCCTTCTACAAAAGCCACCTCCTGAGGATTCATCTGCCCCTCCTGGCCGTTCTGGGCGATAAATTCCAGATTCTCCCTGGCAGTCTTCAGCCTCTCAAGTCCGGCGGCAGCCTGCTTTAAAATCTCGCCGGAGTAGTTCAGGGGGCTCCTGTAGTGGCTCATAAGCATAAACATTCTTATGGTCCCGTATCCATACGCCTCAGCGGCCTCCCGCACGGTGAAGAAGTTCCCCAGAGATTTGCTCATCTTCTTGTTGTCAATGGATATAAAGCCGTTGTGGAGCCAGTAGTCCACAAATTTGCAGCCGTTGGCGGCCTCGGACTGGGCTATCTCGTTTTCGTGGTGTGGGAACATCAGATCCGCTCCGCCAGCGTGGATGTCTATAGTCTTGCCCAGGTACTTATTTGACATTGCCGAACACTCGATATGCCAGCCAGGGCGGCCTGCGCCCCAGGGCGAATCCCAACTGGGCTCGCCGGGTTTGGCGGCTTTCCACAGGGCGAAGTCCAGAGGGTCCTCCTTTATGTCGTTGACCTCTATGCGGGCGCCGCTTTTGAGATCCTCTATCGGCTGGTGTGAAAGCCGTCCGTACCCTGGGAATTTTGCGGTGCGGAAATACACGTCTCCCTGGGACTCATAGGCAAAGCCCTTGTCTATAAGGGTTTGGACCATCTCTATGATCTCAGGCATCACCTGGGTGGCCCTGGGGTGTACGTCCGCATCCCTGACTCCCAGGCCGTGGGCGTCGGTCCAGTACTCGTTTATATATTTCTCGGCAATCTCCGAAGATGAGACTCCCTCCTCGTTGGCCTTGTTAATTATCTTATCGTCAACATCTGTAAAATTTTGGACAAACTTCACCTGGTATCCCCGGTACTCCAGATAGCGGCGGATTACGTCGAACATGATTATGGGTCTTGCGTTGCCCACGTGGATGTAGTTATACACTGTGGGGCCGCAGGCGTACATACGCACCTTGCCGGGCTCTATAGGCACAAACTCCTCTTTTTGCTGTGTCTCGCTGTTAAAAACTCTCATTTTTCTTCCTCCCCGTGGTCCGCTTGGCGGTCCAAATATCCTTTTAATATTTCCAGCTCCCGTCTGAGCTCTCCTATCTCCGTCTCCACCGGATCGGGCACGTGGATCTGATCCACCTCTGAGGCGTAATCCACCTTCCTGCCGGCTATTCTCACAACCTTCGCCGGCACGCCCACGGCTGTGGCGTCAGGCGGGACTTCTTCCAACACCACTGCGCCCGCAGCGACGCGGCTGCCGGCGCCCACGGTAAAGGGCCCCAGCACTTTGGCTCCAGAGCCTATCAGCACATTATCGCCTATAGTCGGATGGCGTTTCCCCTTGTCCTTGCCGGTTCCGCCCAGGGTGACGCCCTGGTAGAGCAGAACATCGTCGCCAATCTGGGCCGTCTCGCCTATCACTATGCCCATGCCGTGGTCAATTACAAGCCTGCGGCCTATCTGCGCCCCAGGGTGTATCTCAATGCCGGTCTTTTTCCTGGTCCTGTGGGATATAAACCTGGCCAGAAACTTCAGGTTATGTTCCCAGCACCAGTGGGCCCGCCGGTGGCGGCGTACGGCCCGCACTCCAGGATAAAACAGAAGTATCTCAAGGGTGGATCTGGCGGCCGGGTCCCTGGCCTTGTAGGCCGCAGTCAGTTCTTTTAATTCTCTGAACACATTATACACTCCCCCTGATAAAAAAGCAGCTTGTCGAGAAACTTCCCCCGAGGGAAAGCCTCGCTTAAGTTCCGTAATCCGCAGATGACGGAATAAAATCAGGATCCGTCATTTCCGGCGACATGCGCGTTGGAAATGACACTTCTCACGGCGGATCGGACCACAATGTCTGGGAGCCCAGGAAAACTCTGGTTTTCCTGGGAGAGGAGATGCAGCGGCGGGCTCAACCATTCGTGCTTGCACGGACGGGAGCAAACCGGAGCTTGTGACGACATTGAGTCCTGGAAGCCATGCAGCCTTTTGTCGAAAAAGGACGCATGGTCTTTTTCGACAGCCTCAAAAAAACGCCTCCCATGGGCTTTTACCCATGGGAGGCGGCATATCCGCGGTTCCACTCCCGTTTATAACTCAGCCGGCAGACACCGGCCACTGCCTTAACGCGGCGCACGGAGGGGCATTTCCTCCCCTCCCGCTCAGGGACGCACTTGGCGGCAATGGCGCAGGGTACGCTCTCAGCTGCTGCACACCCTCTCTTGCTGCACCTTTTTGCCGTTACTCTTTCCCGTCGCAGCGGTTATACGCAAATATATTACACGGGCTTTGCCAGGCTGTCAATGCTTTTTTAATCGTCGCCCTCCATCAGCACTCGTCCGTTGGCGTGGAAGTAGTCTATCAGAGAGACGACATTAAGCAGCAGTATAAGGCCGGCGCAGATCTGGTTCACTATCTCGCGCTCTCCAAACACAATCATCACGCACACGGCGATCATGGTAACGCCAGTCTTTATCTTCCCTGACCAGCCCGCGGCCATAACTATGTTCCTGGAGGCCGCCACCATTCTCAGCCCGTCTACCGCCAGATCCCTGCCTACCACTATTATGGCCGCCCATGCCGGTATCTGCCCCACCTGCACAAAGCATATAAGGGCCGTTGTCACCAGCAGTTTATCAGCCAGGGGATCCATAAATTTGCCGAAGTTGGTCACCTGACCGTTTTTCCTGGCCAGATGCCCGTCAAGGAAGTCTGTCAGGCTGGCAGTTATAAACACAGTTAGAGCCGCGTACTCGTTCTCAAAAAAGCAGAAAAAGAATACCGGCACCAATATCACTCTCAATATGGTGAGCACGTTTGGGACATTCATCTTCATGGCAAAGCTCCTTTACACTTCCGTCAAGGCCAGTTCACCGGCCATATCCCCGTCCAGTTCACCCCTCAGAACGACCTGATAAAATTCCCCTGGGACGGCCTCCGGAGCGGAAAACCATATTGTCCCGTCCACATCCGGCGACTCTGCAAAACTGCGGCCGGCATAGAGGCCCACTTCCGGATCGAAGCCTTCGCACAGAACCTCAGTAACGCTGCCGATGCGGCTCTCGTTAAACTCGTCCATTATCTGGGCCTGGATCTCCTGAATCCTCTCGGCGCGGCTGACGGCCGTATTCGTATCTGGCCTATCCATCCCATAGGCCGGCGTACCCTCCTCTGGTGAAAAGGGGAACACTCCCGCCCGCTCAATCCTGGCCTCCTTCAGGAAATTACACAGCTCTTCAAACTCGGCCTCTCCCTCTCCGGGAAGCCCCGTTATAAGGCTGGTCCGCAGCACCACGCCTGGTATCCTGTCCCTGAGTTTTTTAAGGAGCGCACGGATCTCGCCGCCTGTAGTGCGCCGGCGCATCAGCTTTAATATGCCGTCGTTTATATGCTGTATAGGTATATCCAGGTACTTGAGGACCTTGGGTTCATTGGCGATAACATCTATGAGCTCATCGTCCACAGCGTCAGGGTACAGATAGTGGAGCCTTATCCATCTGACGCCGTCTATGGCGCACAGCCTTTTTGTAAGCTCCGCCAGGGACTTTTTCCCATAGAGGTCAATACCGTATCTGGTGGGGTCCTGGGCGACTACTATAAGCTCCTTAACGCCGCTCTCCGCCAGAGACTGGGCCTCGGAGATTATATCCTCCATGGGCCTCGACCTGTACTTTCCCCTGATGCTGGGGATAACGCAATAGGCGCATCTGTTGGAGCAGCCCTCCGCTATCTTTATATAAGCCCAGCCAGGCCCTGTGGACACAATCCTGTCGGCCTCAGTCATCGGAGCGTCAATATCTCCGAAAATACAGGGCTTACCAGGCGCCTCCAGAGCCTTCAGAATATCCAGGTAACTTCCGGTGCCCAAAAGCGCGTCTATCTCCGGCATCTCCTCAAGGAGCTCTTCTTTATAACGCTGTGCCAGGCAGCCTGTCACCACAAGTTTTTTAAGTTTTCCCTGAGTCTTATATCTCCCCATGGCTATTATATTCTCAACAGCCTCGAGTTTTGCACTTTCTATAAAAGCGCAGGTGTTCACCACGGCAACGTCGGCCTCTTCCGGCTCATCCGTGAGTTCATACCCTGCTGAATCAATAAGCGCCAGCATCTGCTCTGAGTCTATAAGGTTTTTGGCGCATCCCAGAGAAATAAGACAAAGTTTCGCCATCAGTAATCCTCGCAATCCGGCGCTCCCATCCTCTGAAGCGCGCTTTTTATTTCCTCCCAGGAAAAGCCCCTTCTTCGGAGCATATCCACCGCCCGACGCCTCTCCCGCTGATCCTCTTCCCTGCCCGAAAGTCTCCGCCGCAGCAGATCGTCAATGACAGAAGTGTCCTCCGGCATCTGCCCCAAAGCCGTCTCCCAGAGTTCTTTCGGGACTCCGCGCCTATATAGCTCCTGACGTACCCGTCCCAGGCCGTATCCCTGGCCGCTGTAGCGCCTCACTATTGCCGCAGCGTACTCTGCGTCGTCAATATATCCCAGCTCTTCCATACGCGCAACGGCGCTGTCCGCGTTCTCTCTCGTCTCTCCCTTTTCTATGAGTTTATCATACAGCTCTTTTCTGGAGAGCATTCTGGCTCCCAGCATACGCAGAGCGCGGGCCCTGCAGCCTGAGGCGGCGGCGCTCTCCCTTAAAGACGCAAGTTCCTCCTGAGAGAGCTCCCTGCCGGAGTAGAGAGAATACTGGGCTATAAGTCCGGTGTCCACCCTTATGGACTCTCCGCCTTCCAGCCTGACATACCACCTGTCGGCCACTCTCTGGGATTTTGTCAGAGATTCAATCTTCAAAGGCACTGTCAGCCCTCAAAATCCTCAGCGGATATATCCACAGCCCTGCCGGCCGCCACCGCAGCGGCTTTGGCCTGAGGAGTCATCAATTTAACGGCATTTGCACGGATTCTATCCTCTATCTCGTTTGCGATATCCGGATGGTCTTTAAGGTACTGTTTCATGCTGTCTCTGCCCTGTATTCTTGTCTCTCCATAGGTGTACCAGGCCCCGCCTTTTTCGATAATATCCAGCTTGACAGCCAGATCCACAAGCTCTCCGTAGCGGGAGATACCCTCTCCGTACATAATATCAAACTCTGCTTCTTTAAACGGCGGCGCCACTTTGTTCTTCACTATCTTGGCTCTGGTCCTGTTTCCCACCATCTCAGATCCGTTCTTCAGCGTCTCTATCCTACGCACGTCTATACGCACGCTGGCAAAGTATTTAAGCGCCCTGCCGCCTGGGGTTGTCTCCGGATTGCCATACATGACCCCTATCTTTTCACGGAGCTGGTTTATAAACACGACTATGCAGTTGGTCTTGGATATAGTTCCCGCCAGCTTCCTGAGAGCCTGGCTCATAAGGCGGGCCACAACGCCCACAGAGGAGTCGCCCATCTCGCCCTCAATCTCGCTCCTGGGCACCAGGGCGGCGACAGAGTCCACCACTACCACGTCCACAGCGCCGGAGCGCACCAGCGTCTCAGTTATGGACAGCGCGTCTTCGCCGGTGTCCGGCTGGGCTATAAGCAGACTCTCTATATCTACTCCCACAGCTCTGGCGTATGCCGGCTCCAGGGCGTGTTCCACGTCTATAAATGCCGCCTCGCCGCCCTCCTTCTGGGCGGAGGCGATTATATGCAGCGCCAGAGTTGTCTTACCGGAGGATTCAGGACCGTATATCTCTATGATTCTCCCCTTTGGCACTCCGCCGATGCCCAGCGCCAGATCCAGCGAAAGGGACCCTGTGGGAAGGGCCTCCACGTTCACCTGCATGCCGTCTCCCAGACGCATGATGGAGCCTTTTCCATAGCTCCGCTCAATCTGCGCTATGGCGGTCTCCAGCGCCCTCTTTTTCATATTGTCTCCAGCTGTATCAGCCACCGGCTGCACAACCGCTTTTTTTCTCTCAGCCATAAGCTCCTCCTTATATTATACCTGCGACTACCCGACGCGCTCCCCGCGCGTCCCTGTGGGTCGCCACCCTCTCAAATCCCTCGGCCCTGAGCATCGCACAGATGTCATCCGCCTGATCCTCGCCGCATTCAAACATCATGCAGCCGTTATCTTTTAATATGGTTTTCCACCTGGGTATAATCGCCCTGTAGAAGTCAAGCCCGTCCTTTCCGCCGTCCAGGGCCTCTCTGGGCTCAAAGTCCTTTACAGACTTGTCCAGCGTGTCTATCTCGTCGCTTTTTACATAGGGCGGGTTGCACACAATAAGGTCAAATTTCCCCAGCAGCATGGGAGGCGCGCTCTTGGCGTCCGCCTCAATGCAGGTGGTATTTTTCGACACGTGATTTCTCAGCACGTTTGCCCTGGCTGTACGCAGCGCCCGCATGGAGTTATCCACCAGCACCACACGGCAGTCGGCAATATTCACGGCTATGGATATGCCGATGCAGCCGGTGCCGCAGCAAAGATCCAGCACCCTGCAGCCGCTGCCAGTCCTTGACTGCAGCAGTTTTATGGCAAGCTCTGCCACAGTCTCCGTGTCAGGCCGCGGGATGAGAACTCCTTTTTCAACCTTGAAAGGCAGCGACATAAACTCCCACTCGCCCAGCACGTATGCCACCGGCTCCCCAGAGCACCGGCGCTCTATCATATCGTTTACCCGCTGCTCAATATCCCCCAGGGCGTAGAGCTTCATATCCCTTAAAAATTCTTCTTTGGACTTGCCGGCCGCGGCGGATATCATCAACCGCGCCTCCAGACTGAAGTCCTCTACGCCTGCGGCTTTCAACTTCCTGCGGGCTTCCAGGTAAATATCATTGTACGTTTTTATCTCTATCCCTCCACATCCTGCCCCAGTACACTTTATTCCGCCGGTTCACCATCTGTCGGACGTGCCGGCCTCTTCAGGTATCACCAGTTTCATGGACTCTATTGCCACCTCCAGCATGGAGTCGTCCGGCTCGGCAGTAGTCACCAGCTGGAGCGCCTTGCCCGGCGCAGACAGAACTGTCGTCAGTATATTGTCATGCCCTCCTGCGTATTTTATAAGTTCGTAGCTTATACCCATCACCACAGGCAGCAGCACTATGCGAAGCGCCATCCTTATCCACACGTTTGACCAGGATACCACGGCGAACACCAGAATACTCACTATCATCACCAAAAACAGAAAGCTGGTTCCGCATCTGGGGTGGAGCCTTGGCTGCACCCTGCAGTTTTCCACCGTCAGGGGCAGTCCCTTTTCATAGCAGAAAATCGTCTTGTGCTCCGCTCCATGGTACATCCATATTCTTTTTATCTCCTTTATTCTGGCCGTGAGGACTATATACACCAAAAATATGACTATTCTCAGCATTCCCTCAATAAAATTCCGCAGAAGGCGGCTGTCAATAAAGTCAGTGAGAAAACCCGTCAGAATTGTGGGCAGAAGAAAAAACAGCCCAATTGCCAGGGCAATCCCCAATGCAACGGAAATCCCCATCAGCAGCTTTTCCGCGCCTCCATCCGGAAAGTGCTTTTCAAGCCATATATCCAGCTTCCCCGGTTCCTCCTCTTCCTCTTCCGGCAGGAAACCCGCTGAATACGTTATAGCCTTGACGCCCTTATACATGGACTCTATAAACACTACGGTTCCCCGTATTATCGGCCAGCCCAGTATGGGGTACTTCTTTCTTATGGAGCTGACAGGCTCCACCTTTGATTCCAGCTCCCCGTCAGGCTTTCTTACGACAATCGCCTGTTTTTCAGGGCCTCTCATAAGTATCCCCTCCATAAGCGCCTGTCCGCCTATGGAAGTTCTGAATTTAACTTTTTCCTTGCTCAACTTGCTGCTCCTTTATGCCCGGATATTACGCCTGGAAGGTGGGCTCTATGGGTATCCTTACTGTCACCATCGTTCCGCCGCCTTCTGCGTTGGAGAGCGTCAATTCTCCCCCGTGGTATTTTACTATCTCGTCACAGACCGCAAGGCCAATGCCGTTGCCTCTCTCCTTAGAGCTGCCTTTATAGAACTTCATCTTGACCCGCTCCAGCTCGTCCTCGGGAATGCCGGGGCCATAGTCACGTATCCTTATAAATACGTTGTCCCCATCTGTGCTTGTACTTACCGTTATACGCTTTCCTTCCCTTGCGTATTTTGCCGCATTGTCAAAAATATTATAGAATACCTGGCGCAGCCGCTCCGGATCCCCGTTTATAAGCGGCAGCTCCTCCTGACAGGGCTCATACTCTATCTGCATGTCGTCCTGACGCAGCAGCTCCCTGTATGTGAAAATAGAATCCTCCAGCTCTGCCGCGATATCCATCTCTTCCGCATGGAGAGTAAAGCGGCCGTCCTGCATCCTTGTAAAGTCCAGCAGCTCCTCTACCATCTTGGTAAGTCTCCTGGCCTCTTTTAAAATGATATTTACGCCGCGTTTTGACTCCTCGTCCAGGTTTTCGTCGTACATTATAGTCTCCGCCCATCCGGTTATTGCGGTAAGGGGAGTACGCAGCTCATGGGACACCGAGGAGACAAACTCTGTCTGGGATTTCTCAGATTGACTTATCTTCAGGGACATCTCGTTTATGGCGTCTACCATCTCCCCAATCTCGTCTTTATATTTGTGGCCAATCTGTATTCCATAGCTGCCAGCAGCTATCTGCCGCGCCGCAGCTGTTATCTCCCGTACAGGTTCCACAACCGATTGCAGAAATATCATGCTGAGGGTCGCAACCAGCAGCATAACGGCGGCTCCCGCACCAACGGCCATAAGTATCTGGTTGCGTATCTGGGCGTCGGCTGGGCGAAGGCTTGTCACATAGCGCATAACGCCTATCACCTGTCCGCCTGAATATGTCATGGGAGCCGATACCGCCATAAGATGTTCCCCAGTGTCCTGGTTATAGCCCTCCCACACAGATATTTCGCCTGTAGTGAGGGCGTCTGTGATGTCCGAGGCGTCTGTAGCGGTGCCGGAAGTCATGCTGTGAGAAGAGATCTCCAGCCTGCCCGACGCGTTCAGAAACTGGAGCTCCAAACGGCTGGCGTCGTCAAAATTGTTAATATATGTATAGGCGCTGTTATAGTACTCGGCATACGTTCTTGTTATATAATTGGCAAAGAAGTCTGTGGCAGTCCTGGCCTTTGTAACCAATCCTTCGCTGACTGCCGAGTATGTGTTGCTCACTACCGAAGCCGCATATGCCGCCAGCACCAGCAGCACTATCAGGAATATGACGAGCAGAGTAGTCATCATCCAGCGTTTCTTTAATCCGCGTATTTTGAATCTTCCCCACCGGATATGGATACCCTTCACAGCTCGTCACCTCCTTGAAGTCAGTCTTCTGATTTTTAAAATCCCCACTTATATCCGTATCCCCACACAGTCGTTATATATATGGGGTTTGTGGGGTCGTCCTCAATTTTTATCCTCAGTCTGCGTATATTCACATCTACCACTTTCAGCTCGCCGAAATAGTCTCTTCCCCATACGGTGTTGAGTATATCCTCCCTGGACAGGGCGCGCCCTGGGTTGTCCATAAACATCTTCATAATGGAGTACTCCACCTGGGTAAGGCGTATCCTCTCGCCGTTTTTCTCCAGAGTCCTGTTCCGGGTGTTGAGCTTAAAGGGTCCGTTTACGATCTCCGTAGCCGGCGTCTCGTCATCCCCGCCGACTCTCCTGTACAGGGCGTCGATTCTGGCGGTGAGTTCAGCCGGCGAAAACGGCTTTGTCACATAATCGTCCGCACCGGTCATAAGGCCGGTGACCTTGTCCATCTCCTGCGTTCTGGCTGTGAGCATTATTATGCCTATCTTGGAATTTGTGGCCCTTATCTGCCGGCAGACCTCAAATCCGTCTATATCCGGAAGCATAATGTCCAGGAGGGCTACCTTTATATCAGGATTTTCCTTCATCCGCTCCAGCGCCTCGGTGCCGGTGGACGCCTCAATGGGATCGTACCCCGACCTTTTCAGATTTATCACCACGAAACTTCTGATGCTGGCCTCGTCCTCTAATACAAGCACTTTCTTCATATCTTAAGTCTCTCCTGTTATCCATTCAGAGTAAATAATGTGGAAATTCTCCCTTATAAGCTCCTGACTTATATCCAGTCCCAGCTCTGTCTCATCCATCAATATGGACGCGGCGTAAATCGTGTCCTCCTCAGCAAGCAGAACAAATCTGTCCGCATACGTGGCCCGTTCAGCCCTGTTGTCGCCTGTCAGCGCATATATGGCGAGAAAATCTCCGGAGTTTCTCCCCTCTTCATCCACCTTTGAAAAAATTATGGACCTTTCCCCTGAGTTGCTGCTCTCCCTTCGGACCGTTATGTTCCCAATCCAGTCGTCGGGCAGCACCATATACCAGTTGTCCGAGGTGTTGTTGTAAGTGGTGCATATATGGGCCATGGCTCCTGTGGAGTAGTATGAGTACCACTCTATCATATAGTAGCTCACATTCTCCGAGAACGACGGCAGGCTCACCAGAACCGGTATGTCCAGAACTCCGTCGCCGTTAATGTCTCTGCAATATACCGAATAGCTCCGTATGGTACCCGAACTTACGCCGGCGCTCTCATCCATGGTTATATTTTGCAGCTGCCCGTTCCTTACGGTAAGAAGGTCGGTTACAATACCGCTGCCGCTGTAGCTGCTCTCTATGGCTATCGCGTTTTTCCCGTCTGCCAGCTGCGTGCTGCGGACCCGCAGCAAAGCCTCTATCCCGTTTGTCAGCCGGCAGGAGCTCATAACTATCTCGGTCTCATCAGTCATGGAGTATATCTCCGCTTCGCCGGTCAGCTCCGATGAAGATATTCTGAGTACAAGCACGCTGGAATTATACTGGGAGTCCAGATTGCATATTGAAAACTCAGTGTAGTCAGTGTTTATCACCTGGCTCACCTGATAGCCCTTCAGAGAGTACACCGACAACATGTTTATGCCCGACGAGAGCTGCCATCCAACGGCTATCTCCATGGCGCCGTCACCGTCCATGTCCATATACCCTATACTCTCTATTCCAGTGCCTTCCCCTTCAATTACGGCAGCTTCCTCGTACACGCCGTTATTGAGCCTGAATATATATATTCTCAGGGGTCTGTCGCTGCCCAGGAAATTAAAAAAGGCTATTGCCTCCTTTTCGCCGTCTCCGTCCACATCCTCCTGCTGAATAGCCTGTCTGTAAGATCCGGCGGAAGGCGCAGCATACTCCGCCCCCGACTCCAGAATATGGTTTATGAGGCCCTGCAGCTGTATATAGTCGTCGGAAAACTGCGGAAGCGCATAGAGATCGTCAGCTGAGGCGCTCATGCAGCCGCTGACGGCCAGTGCGATCAGTACCATAAGGGCCGCCGCAAGCAAAATCTTTAAGTTCTTTTTCACATCTGCCGCCCTCCTCAGTTCAAATACGGTGAATGCGGTAAACATCATGTAGAAATATTAATAAAAACCGCATCTCACACTTCATTTTATTTTAACACAAAGGGATTTCTTTTGGTAGTGTTTTATTTGTAAATAATATGGTATAATAGCCGCAACGGGCCGTTATACGGCTGATTGGCGCGCTCCATTTGGACCGAAACCGCGGGCGATGATATATACCGCAAAGCGCTTCGCGTTTGCGTCATAATAGCTGCATATCAGCTGTCATACCAAATATTACGTTTAAACCGTTTTCCCCCACCGCGCTGGTATCCAAAGGCCGGCGCCCCCATCGTGGTCTTCAGGGATTGGCTTCCGCTTTACGGAAAGGAGATGGCAATTTGCTCAGAGCCTACTGTTGTGCTTCCACAGCGAAGAAGGACACCCGCGCCCTTTTGGCCATGGCGTTCCGGCAGCTGTACGGCTCCGACATGCCCAGAGTGGAAAAAGACGATAACGGCAAACCGTATTTCCCTTTTAGACAGGACGTACACTTCTCCCTGAGTCACACTAAGACCCACGTTATGATAGTCATAGGCGATTTGCCCTGCGGCTGCGATATCGAGACCGTCCGCCATGTGCGAGCCGGCCTGCCCGAGAGGGTCTGCTCACCGGAGGAGCTCTCCCATTTCGACTTTTTCCAGTGCTGGGTGCTGAAAGAGAGCTTTATAAAGCTCTCTGGCAATACCTCTCTGCCCCTGGATAAAACATGTTTTTCACTGGAGAATGGACGTATAATAACTCCCGACAGTTCCATATCCGCCATGCTCTATGAATGCCCCGGATGCCGCGCCGCAGTTTGCTGCGCCGGCGACCCGCCGGAGAAGCTGGAGATTGTACCTCTGAAAATTCTCCGCTGCCGGACTTGAAATCCAAATAGTTATGTTATATAATAAGTACCTCACACACGCCGGTGTGATGGAATTGGTAGACGTGCTTGACTCAAAATCAAGTGCCGCAAGGCGTGCCGGTTCGAGTCCGGCCACCGGCACCACGTCGTCGCGGACTTCGTATCGTTCGCGACGGCGGTTTCTTTTTCAAAGCAAACGCCGCCTCTCATTCACTCCGTCGCTCCTCCTCTCCAACTGCGCCCCGCTTCGCTGGGCTCGCAGTTGGTTTTCTAAATGTGCACGGGTATCTATTTTGTCAACACGGCCCAAAACCGCAGTCCTTGATTTTTCAGGGATTGCGGTTTTCTCTTGCTCTCCCAATGGGTTTGGGGGTTCGACGTATTTTAAATTGCGAAATATAGTTCCGTATATAACAATAAAAATTTGCAGATGAAAAGCAAAATTGCAGATGAATTTGCAGATGAAATTAGCAGGAGAGGCATTATATCTCCCCCCGCTTTTTAATGTTTTACAACATCTATTATAATAGCAAGCTAATTTATTTGAATTTGCATCTTTATCATTTAGGTGGCACAGCGGCTTGCCTTTGGGGCAGGGGTATAGATCGGCGGCGATACCGTCACGTTTCCCATAATTACCTCGACCGTCTCCGCAAACTGCATTTTTTTACCTTGATAAGATAATCAAGAGCAGAGTAGCCGCCGATTCCACGGTTTTTTCCACAGCTTCCGGTGGGATATATGACAGTTCCTCACCTCCATTCTGAAACAAAAAAGCCGAGGGGCTTTCAAAACGAAAACCTCTCGGCTATGTAATCTTTTATTCATGTATTTCTTCGTAAGATACTATTTGTTCAGGTGGAATATCAATATCATTTTTGATGTATAAGAATGTTTAATCCTATAACAAATAGTCCTAT
>CALWYO010000066.1 GCA_944385785.1 uncultured Oscillospiraceae bacterium
ATGGATTTGATGTAAATAATGTTTGGATATGTTTTGCCAGATGCGCTCGAACTTAAGGTAAAAGAGCTGGAAAGATTTAAGGCATGCTATTGTGGACTTTGTCATGAGTTAGGCGATAGATACGGTATAGCGTCACGTTTTATTTTAAACTATGATTTCACGTTCCTTGCCATGCTTATGTGGACGGGAGATAGCGCTGATTATGGTTTTCGCCGCTGTATTCCATCTCTATGCCGAAGGCGGTGTGTTAGTAAGAGTTGTGCAGCGATTTCTGTTAGTGCTGGCTATAGCGTAATCTTGTCGTACTGGAAAATTAACGATTCCATTATCGATGAGTATGGCTTTAAAAAGCTTGGCGCTAAGTTTGCAAAGCTCTTCTTAAAACGGGCCTATAAAAAAGCCTCGGATTCATACAAAGACTTCGACAGTATTGTTAGAGAGAATCTATCTGCACTTTTAGATTTTGAGAGGGACAACGAAGTCTCTCTTGATAAATGTGCTGATAAATTCGCTACGATTTTATCTGCCGCTGCAAATATTGAAGATGACGTCGGGATACGTCGTGCGAAACAGCAGTTATTATATCATGTGGGCAGAATTATATATATTGCCGATGCTTATAATGATATTCATGAAGATTTAGAAGGAAAGCGAAAAAAATACAATCCTATAGCCGCTAGATATTCCCTGTCATCTGCTGTTGTTCCAAAAGATGTTTCTATATCAGTTTTGCAGACACTTAAGGCTTCTTTGTCGATGGTCTACACAGCTTATGAACTTTTGCCTCGCAATTACTGGAGCCCGATTATGGATAATATCGTCTACATTGGTATACCCAATATGTGTGATAAAGTAATTGAAGGCAAATATCAAATTAATTATCGGAAGCTTAAAAAGAAAGTATTTAAGGACATGCTTCCGGAAAGATCGGAGAATTTAACATGAGTGACCCATATAAGGTGCTTGGGGTTTCACCTAATGCATCAGATGATGAAATAAAGAAGGCATACAGAGACCTTGCACGTAAATACCATCCTGATAATTATCATGATAACCCACTTGCTGATTTGGCGCAGGAAAAAATGAAGGAAATAAACGAGGCGTACGATGAGATTACTAAGATGCGTGCAGGTGGAGGTAGCAGCTCTGGAAATAGAAGCGGGGGAAGCAGATACCAGTCTTCCTCTGGCGGATCTGGCTACTCCGGTTCTCAGCAGTACGCCCAGATACGTGCGGCAATAAATTCTGGGAATCTTCAGTATGCTGAGCAATTACTCAACTCCATGCCAACCAGGGACGCTGAATGGAACTTTCTTATGGGCAGTTTATATTATAGGAAGGGTTGGTTGGATGACGCTCGAAATTTTTTCCAAAGAGCTGTAAATATGGATCCCAATAACAACGAATACCGTCAGGCTTTAATGATGATAAATTCTACTGGTTCGCCCTATAGACAGACTGGATATGGACCTCCTGCCAATAGCGGAGGATTTGATCTTTGTGATATGTGTACTGCTATGTGGTGTGCCAATATGATCTGTGGAGGGTGCCGTTAACTCCATGAAAAAAAATAAAATCAGAAGGCTTACTCTCACCGCTGTTTTTACAGCATTTTCTGTAGTATTCATGTATTTATCGGCAGTTCTACCGACAGGCCAGTTGGGTTTTCTTGGTATATCGTCTCTATTTGGTGTTGCGGCTGTTATTGAATATGGTATTGCTGGGGGATTATTTGTTTTTGCTGGTACTGCTGTTATTGGGCTAATAATTTTACCAGATAAGATGCTTATTTTACTGTATGCCATGTTTTTTGGTTATTATCCTATACTTAAATCTTTAGCTGAGAAGTGCCGTTCCAGAATACTCGAGTGGATAATTAAACTTGTAGTTTTTAATACTGCTCTTACTCTTATACTGTTTGTATTTAAATTTGTACTTTTTGATTTTTCTTTTCTTAATGACAGTTATCTGCTCTTATATATCTTCTGCAACATAGTTTTTGTGTTATTTGATATTGGTGTTTCTCGTGTGATCGCTTTTTATTTAAATAGAATATCTGCAAAAATACACTAATTATTCTCTCTTGGATTGGGTGATTAAATGATAAAGAGTATGACTGGCTATGGTATTGCAAAAGGTACTTCCGGTAAGCTAGACATAACGGTAGAACTTAAAAGCGTCAATAACAGGTTTTTAGATTGCTCAATAAGATTACCGCGTGTATATAACGTATTGGAAGACAGCCTCAAAACTTATATTCAAAGATATGTTTCACGCGGGAAAGTTGACGTATTTGTCACTATTGATACATCTAAAGCAGACGATATTTCGATTACTGTTAATTCATCTGTTGCAGATGCATATATTTCTGCGTTAAAATCGTTAGCTTCTCAATATCATATAGAAAATGACATTACTGCTGTTACTCTCTCAAGAATGTCCGACGTGCTGTCTGTTTCTAAAGAAGAGGCTGATATTGATTCTCTACGTGAAGACATCTTGAAAATCTTAGAAGAGGCTCTTTCTGACTTTGAGTCTATGCGAAAGCGTGAAGGTGAAAAACTTGCTATTGATATAAATACCCATGCAGATAAAATTGAACAGCTTGTATCAGCCGTTGAAAAAAGATCTCCAGTGGTAGTAGCGGAATATCGCCAGCGTCTTCTTATCAGAATGCAGGAGGTCCTTGAAAGCACGAAATACGATGAGGCAAGAATTTTGACTGAAGCAGCAATATTTGCAGACCGTATTGCAGTGAACGAGGAGACTGTACGTCTGCGTAGTCATATATCTCAACTGCGTGAAATGCTGGAATCTAATGAACCTGTTGGCAGAAAAATTGATTTTCTTGTTCAGGAGTTTAACAGAGAAGCAAACACAATTGGTTCCAAATGCAATGATTTGGAAACCTCAAAGTTAGTTGTCGATCTTAAGGCGGAAATTGAGAAAATTCGTGAACAAATTCAGAATGTAGAGTAGGTATTGTATGAAACTTGTAAATATTGGATTTGGGAATATGGTTTCCGTAGATCGTATTATTGGAGTAGTAAGTCCCGAATCTGCTCCGATTAAAAGAATTATATCTGATGCGAGAGAACGAGGAAAGTTAGTAGACGCGACTTATGGCAGGCGCACTCGCGCCGTTATTATTGCAGATAGTGGACATATTATTTTGTCTGCTATACAGCCTGAAACTGTAGCTAATCGTATAGCAGGACAGTCTGATAAAGATGCAATTGAAAGCGGTGAAAACGAATATGATGACGCATAGCAGAGGAATAGTATTTGTAGTATCCGGTCCGTCAGGATGTGGTAAGAGTACAGTACTCCACGAAGTATTTAAAAAGCGAGACAACTTGTATTTTTCTGTATCTGCTACAACACGCCTTCCCAGGCCTGGTGAATGTGATGGTAAAGACTATTTTTTCATGTCCAGAGAGCAATTCCAAGCAATGTGTAATAACGGCCAACTCCTGGAACACGCTGAATATGCAGGTAACTTTTATGGTACTCCGAGAGGACCAGTTGAGGAAAAACTACTTTCTGGATTTGACGTTATAATGGATATAGATGTGCAGGGAGCCCGCCAGGTAAAAGAAAAAATGCCGGAAGCTGTGCTTATATTTGTTGCACCACCTAGTATGGAGGAACTTGAAGTTCGTTTGCGCGGACGTTCTACAGAGAGTGAAGAAAAAGTTTTACGTCGTCTTGAAGCAGCTAAAGTAGAGCTTAATATGTCCACCATGTATGATAAGGTAATAATAAATGATGAAGTTTCTAAGGCTGCAGATGAGTTGCTTGATATTATGGATAATAGTCACAGGCTAAATGACCAATTATAATTTGTGCTTTGAAAGGATCTGATCATTATGATGCTGTACCCAACTATGGCTGAACTACTTGAACATGTCAACAGCCGATACCTGCTTGTTAATGTAATCGCTAAGCGAGCGAGGGAAATATCTGAAGCAGCGGAAGATGAAGACATTCACCTTGACGAAAAGCCAGTTTCTATTGCCATAAATGAAATAGCTGAAGGGAAAATCAACGCTTATATTGAAGGTGAATATTAACTTTTGGTTCGGGTAGTATTCCCGAACCAAACTTTGCATTTATACAGGGGAGTGAGGTCAAATTAAAAAACGGATAATAGCAAAAGTTGCTGTTTCTGCTGCAGTTTTTTCAATTGACAGGCCCTATTCCTATGTTGTACCAGAAAATTTGCAGAGCAGTGTTGAAGTAGGTACTCGGGTTAATGTACCTTTTGGTAAGGGAAATAAAAAATGTGAAGGTATTATCTTGTCTGTGGAAGATGAACCGGAACGTATGGAACTTAAGGCGATTAGTTCTGTTCTGGACGAGACTCCTGTATTTACAAGAGACGATATACAACTGGCTCTATGGATGAGAGACAGATTCTTTTGTACGCTATATGAAGCCGCAAGAGCTATGCTGCCAGCAGGAATGTGGTTTAATGCAAAGGGACGCCGTATACAAGATAGAACTCAAAAGTTCATTAGTCTTGCAATATCAAGTGAGGAAGCGGCACTCATTGCTGATCAGAAAAGGTTGAGAGCACCACATCAGGCGTCAGTTTTAGAATTGCTGTCTACTGTTGGCGAGGCCGCTGCCAAAGACATATGTAATTTTACCGGTGCGACATCGAGTGTATTTACAGCATTAGAGAAAAATGGACTGGTAATATCTGAATTCAAGGAGGTATTGAGACGTCCTAAAATATTTTCTCAGAAAGAACGGCAAGTGATTGTATTTAATAGTCAACAGCATGATGCTTATATAGGACTCAATAAAATGCTCAACTTAAGGAAAGCATCAGCTGCTTTGCTCTATGGAGTCACCGGCAGCGGAAAGACTTCAATCTACATCAAACTTGTACATGATGTTATTGACCTGGGAAAAACGGCTATTGTGCTTGTTCCTGAAATCGGCCTTACGCCCCAGATAGTTGAGATTTTTTCATCTCATTTTGGTGATGAAGTTGCAGTTTTGCACAGCTCTCTTACTATGGGAGAACGTAATGACGAATGGAAACGAATAAAATCTGGCGCAGTTAAAGTAGTAATTGGTACTCGTTCAGCAATATTTGCTCCATTAGAAAACATCGGACTTATTGTTATAGATGAAGAGCAAGAGCACACTTATAAGTCTGAAAATGTTCCCAGATATCATGCCAGAGATGTTGCAAAATTTCGATGTGTAAAATCTGATGCTTTACTACTGCTGGGATCTGCCACACCTGCTGTCGAAAGTATGTATAATGCACAAAATGGCAAGTATACTTATTTTCATATAGATAAAAGGTACAATGACCAGCCATTGCCTGATGTTATTATTACTGATATGAGAAAAGAGCTTCGATACGGTAATGGTGGTACGATTAGCACAACATTGCGGGAGGAACTCAAAAAAAACATACTTACCGGTGAGCAGAGTATTCTTTTTTTGAACAGGCGTGGTGATTCCAACCTTGTGGTCTGTGGTGAGTGCGGGTATACTTTTACATGTGATCATTGCAGTGTATCGATGACTTACCATTCTGTTGAAAAGAAACTACTATGTCACTATTGTGGACATACTCATAGATTGCCTCAAGAATGTCCTGAGTGTGGTGGAAAACTGAAATTTATTGGGGCCGGCACTCAAAAAGTTGAGGCTGAACTTGCGGAACTTTTCCCAGGTGTTGAAGTCATAAGGATGGACACCGATACAGTATCTAAAACTGGCTCACACCAGGCACTGTTAAATAAATTCAAGAGTGAAAAAATACCAATTTTATTGGGGACTCAAATGGTGACAAAGGGATTGGATTTTGAAAATGTAACTCTTGCGGGAGTACTATCGGCAGATCAGCTTTTGTACATGAGTGACTGGCGTGCCAGCGAACGTGCATTTTCTCTTATGACTCAGCTTATTGGAAGATCTGGCAGGGGAGACAAGAGAGGAAGAGCTGTTATACAGACATTTACTCCAAATAATCAGATAATCAGTTTGGCGGCTGCCCAGGACTACTTAAACTTTTATAATGGGGAAATAAGCATAAGAAACACCATGCAGCTACCTCCAATAAAAGATATAATTGCCATTACAGTGACGGGACTCGATGAAGGGGCAGTTTTAAGAGGATGTATGACGGTAGAAAATATGCTTAAATCTTGTACCGACAATACTGATAATCTATCAATATATGGTCCTGCTCCAGCAGGCATTGCTAAAGTAAATAACAGATATAGATATCGCCTGTCAGTATGCTGTCAAAACAATAGAGCTATGAGGGATACCATAAGCAGTATTATCCGTACATTTGTGAGTAAAAAAGAAAATAGAGGACTTTCAGTATTTGCTGATGCTGATCCAATAGACTGACGAGAGAAAATTCCGGAGGAGCTTGATTATGGCAACAAGGACTATAAGAGAAAACGGGGATGCAATCCTACTTAAAAAGAGCAGAGCTGTTACTGACTTTAATGAGAGATTGCATACATTATTAGATGATATGCGGGAAACGCTTATTAAGGCTAATGGCGTTGGGCTTGCAGCACCGCAGGTTGGAGTTTTACGCAGAGCGGTACTTGTTATGGATGTTGACCGTGAAGATCTATCTCCAGATGAACAGATCGTTGAGTTGATAAATCCAGTGATTATTGAATCTGACGGTGAGCAAACAGGTCCTGAAGGTTGCCTTTCAGTTCCGGGTATTTACGGTGTAGTATCTAGGCCAGCCCACGTCAAAGTAAAGGCATTCAATAGATATGGCGAGGAATTTGAATTAGAGGGTACCGGGCTTTTAGCAAGGGCCTGCTGCCATGAGATTGACCATTTGGATGGACATCTGTTTACAGAAAAAGCTGAGAGGATACTTTCCAACGAAGAACTTGAAGAAATGTATAACAGATCTGAGGAGGAAGAGGAAAATTGATTAAAGTGCTTTTCATGGGAACGCCGGAATTTGCAGCAGTATCCCTGGAGCACGTTTATAACGCAGGATTTCCTGTAGTCGGTATATTTACGCAGCCAGACAAACGTGTTGGAAGAAAGCAGCAGATTGAATACCCGCCAGTTAAAATATTAGGAGAAAAGCTCGGCATACCCGTTTTTCAACCGCAGAAATTAAGAGATGGTACGGCATTAGACATACTCGAAACTTTAAAACCTGATGTTATCGCTGTTGTCGCTTACGGACGTATCCTTCCACGTGAAATATTAGATTATCCCAGACTTGGATGTATTAATATTCACGGATCATTGCTTCCTAAGTATAGGGGGGCTGCTCCAATACAATGGGCAATAATTAATGGTGAGAAAACAACCGGTGTAACGGCTATGTATATGTCTGAAGAACTTGATGCTGGCGATATAATAGATATCCGAAAGATAGATATTTTACCAGGGGAAACATCAGGTGAATTATTTGAAAGGCTGGCGCCTATTGGTGGAGATCTATTGTGCAGTACGTTGCAATCTATTGAGTCAGGGACTGCGAAAAGATATCCGCAGGACAATTTGGTTGCTACCTATGCTCCCCAGTTAACCAAAGCCGATTCCCCCATATCATGGGATATGCCAGGTGATGCCATTATATCAAAAATTTCTGGTTTAGATCCTTGGCCAATTGCCACTGCCAGTATTGGAGGCGCTGTAGTTAAAGTATTTAAAGCCTTTTTCACTGAAAAAAGCACATCTGCACCTGGAATCATTACATCTTCAGACAAAGGGATCGAAGTCTCATGTTTAGACGGTGTAATCACTATAACTGAGCTTCAAGCGCCTGGCGGAAAGAGAATGAAAGCCACTGATTATCTGAGAGGTCACCCATTATGTCCTTAGATAGTCGATCTGCGGCGTTAAAAGCGCTTATCGCTTTCCGCCGAAAGAATGCACGTCCCGATATGGTTTTATCAGATCTGTCGAAAAATAAGTCGCTTTCTGATAAAGACATGTCTCTTTCCGTGAAAATAGTCAACGGAGTACTTCAAAATGAAATGCTCTGTGATTATTATATTTCCACCTGTCTTGATAGGCCTGTTTCAAAATTAGAGCCTGTAGTTTTAGACATACTGCGGCTGTCTGCTTATCAGCTGTTCTTTCTTGAACGAGTGCCATCCCATGCAATTGTGTCGGAGGCAGTAAGCCTTACTAAAACATATTCCACAAAAGCTTCCGGCCTTGTTAATGCTGTGTTGAGAAAACTCTCAAAAAACAGAGGGAACCCGCCAGAAGTTATTGCACTTGAAATCCGCGACAAGCTGGCAATAAAATATAGTCATCCCAGGTGGCTCGTCGATAAATTAGTTGATTATTACGGGTTGGAAACGTGTGAGAAAATACTTGCGAGAGACAATTGCGAACCTGGAATTACCTTTCAAGTCAATACGCTCAAAACAGACATCGACGGACTAATTGCGAAACTCCACAGTGATGGTATAGATATTGCTGAATATGGGATTACAGGTAATTCAGTTAAAATAAGACAGTCTGGTGATATCTCAAAATTGTCAGCATTTAAAGAAGGGCTCTTTTACGTACAAGATGATGTTGCCAGAATTGCTGTTAAGGCTGCGGGTGTTGCCCCTGATATGCGTGTATTGGATGTGTGTTCTGCTCCAGGCGGAAAGTCTTTTGCAGCCGCCATTGATATGCGTAACAGAGGAGAGATTTTTTCTTTTGATATACATGAAAAGAAACTTAATCTTATTAGGAACGGCGCAGATAGATTAGGCATCAGTATTATTTCATGTTTTTCTGGTGATTCCCGCAATACACGCAGCGAGTTTATCGATACGGCGGATATAGTTCTTGCCGATGTTCCATGCTCAGGCATTGGAGTGATAAGAAAAAAGCCTGAAATCAGATACAAGGACTATATCGAACTTAAAAATTTACCAGGAATACAATTGGATATTCTCTCAGCTTCAGCCCGCTATGTAAAACGTGGAGGAGTTTTGCTTTACTCCACATGTACAATATTGCCTGAGGAAAATCAGGAAGTAGTCTATAAGTTTTTATCAAAAAATGATAGTTTTATATTAGAAGGGTTTGAAATATCTGATAAATTTGACGCCTCTTCAGGTATGGCAGTGATCCTTCCTCATATTGCTGATACGGATGGTTTTTTTATATGCAAGATGAGACGAGTTTAATAGAAAAATGTGATATAAAATCACTGTTGCCCAATGAGTTGGAATCAAGACTTTCTGATATGGGTCAACCTGCCTATAGAAGTAAACAGGTATTTAAATGGCTCAGTTCTGGAATATGCAGTTTTGACGAAATGCTCAATATCCCCAAAAGCCTCAGATCTGAACTTGACAAGTATTTTTTCCTGACTTCTCCTTCTGTTGTAAGAAAACAGGTATCTAAAATTGACGGTACAATAAAATATCTTTGGGGATTAAACGACGGGAACTGCATTGAAAGTGTTGTTATGAAATACGCACATGGAAATACGATATGTGTTTCATCACAAGTTGGTTGTGCAATGGGATGTGCTTTCTGCGCCTCAACGATTGGTGGGAAAATACGCAACCTACTGCCATCTGAGATATTAGATCAGGTTATCTTTTCGCAGATAGATTCAGGCTATAATATATCCAATATCGTTCTCATGGGAATAGGTGAGCCTCTTGACAATTTTGATAATGTTATAAAGTTTCTACGTCTTGTAAACTGTAAAGATGGATTAAATATCGGAATGCGCCATATATCTCTTTCAACTTGCGGTTTAGCAGAAAAAGTTGACAAATTAGCAGAACTTAATTTACAATTAACATTGTCTGTGTCTTTGCATGCACCCGATGACGATACGCGTACAAAAATTATGCCCGTCAATAAAGCGTATAATGTAGATAAAGTTTTAGACTCTTGCAGAAGATATTTTTTGAAAACGGGCAGAAGGATATCCTTTGAATATGCAATGATAAAGGACGTAAATGATACTCCGTACCATGCTCGTCTGTTATCGCAAAAACTCTCTGGAAGCGGTAGTCACGTTAATCTCATCTCTCTCAATGAAGTAAAAGAGAGTCAACTTCATCCCAGTACTCCTGATACAGTGCGTAGATTTATTGAGATACTTCGCAATCATAATATCAATGTCACTATTCGAAGAAAACTGGGGCCTGATATTGACGCATCTTGTGGACAGCTGCGGAGAAATGAGATAGGTGCTTTTTGCGATTCCAATATATAGAAAAGATCTGAGGGTTGGATATGAGATCTTGGGCTATTACTGATAAAGGAATAGTACGGCGGCAAAATCAAGATACTTATTACGCATATTGTGATAACTGTGCCAAAATGGCAATCTTGATAGTTTGTGATGGTATGGGTGGCGCAAAAGCCGGAAATGTAGCAAGTGAGTTAGCGGTTACCGTATTTTCCGATGAATTAAAGAGAAACCTTTCTAAAAATATGGACGTGTCGGAAGTCGAAAATGTTATTAAAAATGCCGTCAGTACTGCAAATTCTGCGGTATTTGAATTGAGTAATAATGACCGCGATTGCTCCGGAATGGGTACTACATTAGTAGCAGCGGTTATCATTGGTGATAATACTGTTGTTGTTAACATAGGGGACAGCAGAGCTTACAAAATATCGGATAATCGCATAGAGCAGATAACAAGAGATCACTCTGTAGTAGAGGATATGGTTCAGCGAGGAGACATAACAAGAGCGGAATCTTTAACACATCCTAATAAAAATTTAATTACAAGGGCCGTTGGGACAGTGCAGAGTGTAGACTGCGATTTTTTTAGATTTAGTACAGGTGAAATTGATTATATTTTGCTTTGCTCTGATGGTCTTTCTAATCTTGTGTCTGATGAAGAAATGCTTTATGAGATAGTCCATGCGGAATCAATTGAGTTTTGTTGTGAAAAACTTCTTGCATTGGCTATCGCGCGCGGTGCACCTGATAATATAACAATAGTTCTTTTTGAAAAATGATTTTCTGCTTTTAGGCAAAGCGTCTTTAGGAGGCTTTATCAATGGAAGATATGTATATAGGAAAGTACCTGGATAACCGGTACGAAATATTGGAGAAAATCGGATCTGGCGGAATGGCGGTAGTGTATAAGGCGCGCTGCCACAGGTTAAATAGGTTTGTTGCAATCAAAATTTTAAAAAGCGACCTGGCGCAGGATCCAGACTTGCGGCGCCGTTTTCATGCGGAGTCACAGGCTGTTGCTATGCTTTCTCACCCCAATATTGTGTCGGTTTATGACGTAAATCATAGTGATAATATCGACTATATTGTGATGGAGCTTATTGAAGGCATTACTTTAAAGCAGTACATAAATAAGAAAGGGATACTTAACTGGAAAGAGGCCCTTCACTTTACTACACAAATAGCAAAGGCATTGGAGCACGCCCATTCTAGGGGAATAATCCACAGAGATATTAAGCCACATAATATAATGATACTAAAGGATGGGAACGTCAAAGTTGCAGATTTTGGTATTGCAAGGTTTTTAACAACTCAAAACACTCTAACTCAAGAGACACTTGGCTCAGTCCACTATATTTCTCCAGAACAGGCTAAAGGCGGTCAAGTTGACGCAAGATCAGATATATATTCTGTTGGCGTCGTTATGTATGAAATGCTGACTAGCCGGTTGCCGTTTGAAGGCGATTCTGCTGTTTCAATAGCAATTCAGCACATAAGCTCCATACCGCTTATGCCACGCGAAATAAATCCAGATATACCGATAGGGCTTGAAGAAATAACGATGCACGCAATGGATCCTAATCTTGATACCAGGTATCCGTCGGCATCAGCACTATTGGCAGACTTGGAAGAGTTTAGAAAAAATCCTTCTATCAGATTTAACTATACGTCTATTCCTTCCATCGCCGATGATTTGGATAGTACAAGAAGAGTTCCGCCTGTAAAACCTTTCTCTGCAACAAATCAAAATAATCCGCCAAAAGTCAATCATGGAAATGGAATGAGTCGAAACAGGACTACAAAAGAAGAATATAAGAAAAACCGAAAAAAGGCTGGTAAAACGTCAACGCTGGTAGGTATATTCTGCATATTGTTGTTTCTTGTGGCAATCGTGTGGTTTATGTGGAATTATGCTTTAAAAGGATGGCTTGCTCCTGAAACGGAAGATCAAATAGATGTTCCCCCCTTTGTTGGTCAAATGGTAGATAGTGTGATAAATAATCCTGATTACACCACTTATTATAACTTTGATGTCAGGTATATAGAAAGTGATACTTATGAAGAAGGTTATATTATATCTCAGGATCCGGCGGCAGACCGCTCGGTGACAGTTTCCGATTCTGGTATTGATGTAGTTTTGACGGTGTCTTCTGGAGCAGAAGTGATATTGATGCCAGATATCTTAAATATGGATTATCGTGAAGCTCAGATACTTTTAGAAAGCTATCAGCTTAATCTGGAAATTCATGCAGACCCTATTGCAGATGATAATGTTACAAAGGACTATGTTATTGAGCAGGTTCCAGCAAAAGATACCGTGCTTGTAGAAGGCATGAGTATATATTTCACGTACAGTACGGGTCCTGATATAGACACTGTGGCTGTTCCCAACTTATCTGGAGACACAGAAGAACAGGCGATTGCAAAATTGGAAGCCAGGGATTTGGCTTGGGATGTAAAGAGTAATTATGACGATAATGTTGAGGCGGGCTATGTTATAACACAGGATTATGAGCCTGGGACAGAGGTGGAGGTTAAGACAAAAATTACAATCTTTGTCTCGCTGGGACCAGATCCTGAAAATATACCTGATGAAGACCAAAACAATGGCGATGGCGAAACGCCAGGGGGAGATGGCGGAAATGGCAACTCTGGTGAGACTGGAGACGGAGAAAACCAGAGTGGAAATGAGGGGAATGGTACTACGGACCCTGTAACTGAGACGCACCCAGGGGATGAAGAGATGGGTGAAGGCGAAGGGATACAGCCCAATGGATAAGGGAATTATATTTAAATCCTTAAGTGGATTTTATTATGTGACTGATGGAAAGGAAACGGTCCGGTGCAGAGCACGGGGCCGTTTTCGCCATGAAAATATTTCGCCTCTTGTCGGTGACTATGTGGAAATAACTATGGACACAAAGACTGATGGTGTCGTTGATAAGATACTTCCACGACGCAATTCTTTTTCCCGTCCGCCTATATCTAATATAGACTATATGGTTATAGTTGTCTCTGAAGCCTCGCCAGTTACAGACCCGTTTTTAATTGACTGTATGACTGCTGTGGCGTCTCACTCCAATGTAGAAGTAATAATATGTATTAATAAGTGCGATATTAATGCTGGGGAAAAATTATACGAGATATATAATAAATCAGGTTTCAAAACTTTTAAAGTTAGCGCAAAAACTGGAGCTGGTATTGATGAACTGCTATTTGCTCTTAAAGGTAAAATCAGTGTATTCACTGGTAATTCAGGCGTTGGCAAGTCGAGTATTTTAAACCGAATCAGCCCCGAATTGTCAATAACAACTGGTGAAATAAGCAAGAAACTGGGAAGAGGGAGACATACAACTCGGCATGTTGAGCTTATGAAAATAAGCAACAACACTTTTATTGGTGATACGCCCGGTTTCTCATCTTTTGATACCGATCGCTCCTTACTTTCTAATCCTGCAGAATTGCAATATGCTTTTCCGGATTTTGCGCCTTATATTGACTTGTGTAAGTTTACAGGGTGCTCACATACGCGCGAAAAGGGCTGTGCCGTATTGCAAGCTGTATCTAACGGCAGCATTGTCAAATCGAGGCATGATAGTTATGCACGTATCTACGCTAAACAGCTTGAACAATATAGACCATGGGAGGACAAAAAATCTCAGCGATAACAAATAAAGCATTAGTATAATTTAATTATCTTCTTTCAGTCACGATACAAGCTTTCTCTGAATATTTATATCATATGAATATTTCAATAGAACGGAGGTTTTTCCGTTGAGAAGACGCTGTAGACCAGTGGGAATAGTTATCACTTGTTGCGGAGTACTCATAATTATGGCTATGGTGCTCCCGACTTCTTTTTGGTGGTTCATGTTGGGGCTTCTGCTGTTTTGTACCGGAATTGTGATAATGCGTAGATAGTTATTAAAAACAAGCTGTCATATTTTTTGAAGGGATAAAATATAATCCTAACAGAGTGAAAGCCGTTTTCCGGCGATAAATTTCAAATGTTAGGAGAGATCATTAGTGAATCTTGACCTTAAAAGTGAAAAGATCAACTATTTAAAGCCGGTATTTAAACGCCGGTTTACACGCGAGGAGACGGCTGAGGTTATTGTTCCAGATGCGTTGCCTGATATCCTCAGAATTATTGAAACTGATGGTGTTCCACTTATGAGAAGCAAAGACTCAGACTCCGGACGTGCATCTGTAGCAGGAGTTATAGAAGGGGCTGTACTGTACGTTCCAGAGTCTGGAAATAATATTTGCCATATTGATATTAACATCCCTTTTTCAGCTGTGGCAGATGATGCAAATATATTGCCAGATTGTCTGATCTCTGCAAAAGTTACTTTGAATTCCGCTGAGAGTAAAACTATTAATCCAAGGAAGATTTTAGTAAAGGCCGAAATAATCTGTGAGATGTCATGCTTTATCCCTCAGGAAGTGTATAATTCGTCGTACGCTGATTCAGACACTATATATCAGAAAACATGTGATGTTTCTTTACGTCTTGCGTCATCAGTAAATGAAAAGACTTTTATTTTTACTGATTCATTAAAAATTCCCTCTGATATTCCGCAAATTGGCGATGTATTAAAGACATCTGTGTCTTTATATTGTGAGGATATAAAACCTGTTGGGAATAAAGCTGTTATTAAAGGACATGCAAATACCAATATGCTTGTCAGTTCTGGAGAAGAAAATCAGCTTAGAGAATGTTCTTTTCAGAGTCCATTTTCTCAAGTGATAGATACTGACAGTTATATAGAGCCAGAAAGCTTCGACGTACAATTGATGCTAACCGGTGCCTATATTTCCCGCGATTATTTAGATGACAATGGAAACGACGCTTTTAGCCTTGAAATTCATGCTGTCGCACAATGTATTTCTTATTCAGAATATAACATAAGTTATATATCTGACGCATATAGCATAAAACACGATTTGGAAATAAATAAAGAAAAGATAGAGTTAACAGATATTAGTAGTATCGTACATATATCTTCTGTTTCTAAGGGCAATATCCAGCTCCCATGTGCTTGGGCAAAAATTGAATATGTCTCTGCACACCCAGGCCCTGTTGTAGTCTCTCTATCACCCGAAGGCACAGTGTTGAACTCTGCAATAATAGTATCTGTCATTTATACGGATCAAGAGGGTAACATTTCCTCTACGCAAAAAAAATTTGAAGTTCAGCAAGAATATTCATCCGAAAACAAAGCCAGTCAGCTTTATGCCTGTCAGGAATTAGCCGGCGATATTTTTTCCTCTGTAACAGAAAGCAATGTAGAAATTAGAATTCCCATAGACATTATTGTCACAAATATGAATGATGTATCATATGAGTACATTTCATCTATTGATTATGATGAAAAGAAAAACTTTGATAGGTCAGATATTCCTTCTGTTGTCGTTGTAAGAGTGGGTTCCACTTTTGACATATGGGAATTAGCTAAAAAATATTCATCATCTGAAGATCTAATATTAAAAGTCAATAATCTTGATAGTGCAGCGGCAATTAACACTGGAGATGTGATTTTAATTCCTAAAAGTCGCTGAAATAAATCAGGAGAGAGGGTCACCTCTCTCCTGATAATATTTTCGCATCTTACTTGTCTTACAATTGAATTTACAATATTTATTACTCTTGCCATAGAGAAAAAAATATGATAAAATTTAACGAGCGTATGTAAACATATAAGTATCTCTGGAAGGAATGAATCCACAAATGTCAGGACACTCAAAGTGGCATAATATTCAAAAGACAAAAGGCGCTGCAGACGCAAAAAGAGCTCAGGCTTTTACAAAAATTGCAAGGGAAATGATTGTCGCTGTAAAAGAAGGCGGTAGTGGAGATCCAGCCAATAATTCAAGGTTAGCTACTGTAATTGCTAAAGCAAAAGCGGCTAATATGCCTAATGATAACATTAAGCGTACAATTGATAAAGCTCTTGGAAGCGGTAATAACGAAAATTTTGAAAGCGTTACCTATGAAGGATACGGACCAGAAGGCGTAGCAGTAATAGTAGATGCCATGACTGATAATCGTAACCGCACAGCATCTGAAGTCAGGCACTTGTTTGATAAGTATGGCGGGAATATGGGTGCAGCCGGATGCGTATCATGGTCCTTTGACAAAAAGGGTGTTATCCTCATCGATAATGAAGAAGGCGAACTGGATGAGGACACCGTGATGATGGATGTGCTTGAAGCCGGCGCAGATGATTTTTCACCGGATGATAATGTCTTTGAGGTTTATACCTCTCCTGATGCTCTGCCTCAAGTTGCCGCAGATTTAGAGAGTAAGTACAAGTTCCTCTCCGCTCAAGTTGAGATGGTTCCTCAGAATTATGTTAAACTTACAGATCCAGAAAATATTAAGAAATTTGAAAAAATGCTGGATCTGATGGATGAAAATGAAGATATTCAAAATGTTTGGCACAATTGCGAAAATGAATAAATTTTAAATATTGAAGTTATTAGGGGAATAGCTATGAAGCGGGGATTCGTTGGGAGCGCATTTGGTCTAGCCTTGTTTATTGTTTCGTACCTTGTCATATCTGTTATAATGGCGCATTATTTTGGCGAGGTCAGCTTCGCTGCGTCTATTTTATCGCGTGCCTTGCCGTTATATTTTGGAATTCTTATTTTTGCGTTAACAGGGGTTCTGTTTTTGGTATCGTTTATTAAACAGCCATCACCAGCACTCTTTAGAATGCTTCTAATATTTTCTTTTGGTATACAGGCTATTTTTATTTTAATTTCATTCTTTTTGCCGGAGTTTGTAGTGAGAATCTTTGGGGCTGGGCCTGCTATATTCGGCAGCTCTAGTTCCACACTCCGCACAATGGCAATTGTTATGGCAGTGTTTACATTGTTTGCCTTTGCCCTTGTCCGTTTCACAAAAATGTCGTTAGTTGCTGTCCTTTTAGTTGAGTTTTTAGCAGCAGTAGCAGCAATATTTGCGGCTTATTTTTCAGGGATCTTTCTTAAAAATGATGTTTTTATCAACGCTTGCTTCGGCATCGCACAGCCGATGACAATACTGATGCCTGTTTTTTATTACTCAACTGATAATATATCCTGAATTAAGTCAATACATGCGCGCAGTGCCGTATTGCCCATGAAGCCTGCAGCTAAAAGCAGACAGGGTTAACCTGTCTGCTTTTTTACGAGTTATGAAAAAATAATTGAGCGGGCCTGTAAGCCGGATTCTGTCATGGACAGCCATCTATCTAGACTTACCGTTGCCGGTAAGTTCAAGCCACCTCCTCGGGACGGCCGGGCAGACCAAATGTCCCTCCACGGTGTTGCTCCGGATAGAGTTTACAGCACCAGAACGTCTCCGCCTGGCGGGTGAGCTCTTACCTCGCCTTTCCACCCTTACCGAACATGAGTTCGGCGGTATATCTCTGTTGCACTTGTCCGAGGGTTGCCCCTGGCGGGTGTTACCCGTTATCCTTGCCCTATGGAGCCCGGACTTTCCTCACGCACTGGCTTTCGCCTTGTACCCGCGGCTGTCTAGCCCGCTCATTGTGATATTTTATCGCATAAGATCTGTACTGTCAAACGGAACACGTGTAAAATAATATAACTATTTTATGAGAGGTTTTATATGACTTTATCTGAGTATATTAACTCCGTACGCAATAAAGAAATCGCTGTGCTTGGTATAGGCGTCAGTAATATTCCGTTAATCAGACTTCTTCTGCAAAACGGTATTAAGGTCACGGCGTATGACAAGAAAGATTTTGACGCATTGGGAAGTGTGGGAAAAGAATTTGAAGAGTTGGGCTGCAACCTTGTTTTAGGGGATGGGTATCTTGATAAGATATCTGCAGATCTTATTTTCAGGTCACCGGGCATCCGCCCTGACATTCCGGCAATTTTATCTGCAGTTGAAAAAGGCGCTGAGCTTACATCAGAGATGGAAGTCTTTCTTAAACTGTGTCCCTGCAAGGTCTTTGCGGTTACCGGCTCCGACGGAAAAACGACTACAACGACAATAATATCAGAAATTTTAAAGGCAGACGGCAAAAATGTCTATGTCGGCGGTAATATTGGTACGCCTCTATTAGACAAAGTTTCCGATATGACACCAGACGATGTCTGTGTGCTTGAGTTATCGTCGTTTCAGCTTATGACGATAAGAAAATCACCTGATTATGTTGTTATCACAAATGTTTCGCCCAATCACTTGGACATTCATAAGGATATGCAGGAGTATGTCGATGCGAAGAAAAATATTTTCATCAACGTTCCTCATCCCAAAACAGTGGTTCTTAATGCGGATAACGATATAACCAGATCATTTGCAAAAGAAACAGGGACTGAGACACGTTTCTTCAGTAGGATTGATCCTGTCGAAAACGGCGCTTATGTGGAAGACGGCAATATTTTTGTCTCTAAATATGGCAAGTCCGAAAAGATTATGCCTGTATCCGACATATTTTTGCCAGGAGTTCATAATATTGAAAATTATCTTGCCGTCTTTGCTCTTTTATTTGATATGGTTTCTAAAGAGTCAATGGTTAAAACTGCGAAAAGTTTTGCAGGTGTGGAGCACAGAATTGAATTTGTACGCGAACTTAATGGTGTAAAATATTATAATGATTCAATAGCCTCAAGCCCTTCAAGAACTACGGCTGGATTAAGGTCGTTTGACCAAAAGGTTATTTTGATTGCCGGAGGAAAAGATAAAGGTGTTCCTTTTGATCAGCTGGGTAAAGAGATTCTTGACCATGTAAAAACGCTTGTTGTTACAGGTTTTACTGCAGACAAGATTAAAAGCGCAGTGGAAGAAGCAGGTGGCGGCATACCAATTATTCATGAGCCTGACTTTAAAGAGGCAGTACTTGCAGCGGCAAAAGTGGCTTGTGATGGCGATATTGTTATTCTCTCGCCAGCCTGTACTTCGTTTGACCATTTTAAAAATTTTGAAGAGCGTGGTAACTATTTTAAAGAGATAATAAACGGATTGGGTTAAGATAGTCATGTATAGAGATAATAGATTAAATTTTACTACGAAGTTAATGGATCTTGCAGAAAAAGCTGAGGAAGACATAAGGCCAATCTTTGATGAGATTGATAAAATCTCAGAAAGAAATACTTATAAGGTACTCACGGCGTTTCAAGAGTGCAGAGTTTCTGCACCAATGTTCGCTGCTACAACCGGTTATGGTTACGACGATATTGGACGCGAAACTTTAGAGAAAATATATTCTTGCGTTTTTCACGGCCAAGCTGCATTAGTCCGCCCCGGATTTGTCAATGGCACGCATGCCATTTCTACGGCTCTTTTTTCAATGCTTAGACCTGGAGATACACTTTTATCAGTAACTGGTGAGCCTTACGACACTCTACAGAGTGTTATAGGAATATCTGGCAATTATCCTGGTAGTTTGAAGTATTATAATATCGGATATCGGCAAGTTGATCTTCTTTTTGATGGCACGCCGGATTATAAAAGAATTAAGGATGAAGCTTCAAAGCCAGATGTTAAGGAAATCACAATTCAGAGATCCAGCGGATACTCTTCAAGGCCGGCTCTTTCAGTTAAAATAATCGGAAATATTTGTGAAAGTATTAGAAGCGTTAATAAAAGTGCAGCAATTATTGTTGATAATTGCTATGGTGAATTTACGGAGGTATTAGAACCCACAGATGTAGGGGCTGATATTATAGCGGGTTCTCTTATTAAAAATCCGGGCGGAGGTTTAGCTCCGACCGGCGGATATCTTGTTGGAAAGTCCAATATTATTGAAGCTGCTTCAATGCGTTTAACGACACCCGGTATTGGTGGGGAATGCGGATGTACATTAGAAGGAAGTAGAATGTATTACCAGGGCCTTTTTATGGCGCCACACATAGTTGCACAGGCATTAAAAACGGCTGTATTTGCCGCAAGACTTCTTGAGCTGATGGGCTATGTGTCTCATCCTTCTTTTAACGCACCACGTTCTGATATTATCCAATCTGTTAGTTTTGGCGATAGTAATTTATTAGAAAAGTTTTGCCGTGGTATCCAGGCAGGTTCTCCAGTTGATTCGTATGTTACTCCTGAAGCCTGGGATATGCCTGGCTATGAGGACAAAGTTATTATGGCTGCAGGGACCTTTGTTCAGGGTGCCTCTATTGAGCTTTCGTGTGATGGCCCAATGCGAGAACCATACACCGCTTATTTACAAGGTGGGCTCACTTATGAGTCGGGTAAATTCGGCATTTTAACTGCTGCCCAGATGTTACTTGAAGAAAAAGAGTAAAATAATAGATTAAGGCGCATAAAGATACATAAAGGGGTGAGCTTTATGCGTCTACGGTCATTAACTCAAAGACTTTTAAGAAATCCGCGCTCTCGACAACGCACATTTAGCACAGCACTTAAATGTTTTTCTCTATTTATTATACTAATATCAATTTTAATGTTTATTTCACATGTACGTCCTATGGTTATTGATATTGCCCTGGCATCTGCAACTGATGAAATAACTCTAGCTGTAAATGATATTGTTTCAGAGATGATGTCTGAAGGTGAATTAGATTATTCTAATCTTGTAACACTTGAAAAAGATGAACAAGGAAACATAACTGCATTAATTACCAACGTATCTGTTATCAATACAGTACAGGCTGAACTCACTAATAGAATTGTTGAATACTTTTTCGCTACGGACATAACACCTGTTAGTATACCTTTAGGCAGCCTTATTGGAGGCGCTGTTCTCTCTGGCAGAGGCCCCAGAATAACTTTTGACATTCTATCTGTAACTAATGTTGCAACAGATTTCAGGCATGAATTCTCCTCTGCAGGTATAAATCAGACAAGACATCAAATCATGATGGATGTAGAGGTGACATTTGGCATACTACTTAACAGATATAGAGACTACGATACTGTTCTGACAGAAGTTAGCATTGCAGAGACAGTCATAGTCGGTGAAGTACCAGATACATATGCATCTTTTAGATAAGAAAAATTAAGTGGAGAGTTTCAATGGATAAAGCAGAAAGAGCAAAAATGCTCCGCCAGCAAATTGAGGAGCACAACTATAGATATTATGTCCTGGATGACCCAACCATCAGCGACTATGAGTATGATATGATGCTGAAAGAGCTTGAAGAGTTGGAAAATGCTTACCCAGAGCTCAAAACAAGTGATTCGCCTACTCAAAGAGTAGGCGGCGATGTATTAACATCTTTTGCCCCAGTTACCCATGAAGTCGCGCTTGAAAGTTTGCAGGATGTGTTTTCTTTTGATGAGCTCTCGTCATTTGGTGAACGTATCAAAGCTGTAGTTGAACGAGAAGAATATGATGTTGAACCTAAAATAGACGGTCTTTCCGTAGCCCTTCGATATGAAAATGGAAATTTCGTTCAAGGTGCTACCCGCGGCGACGGAATCACCGGAGAAGACGTAACAGAAAACCTCAGAACAATAAGAAGTCTGCCTTTAAAAATAGAAAATGCTCCAGAGCATCTTGTTGTTCGCGGCGAGGTCTATATGTCAAAAGAAGTTTTTAGACGTTTGAATGAAGAGCGGGAAGCAGAAGAGAAGCCTTTGTTTGCTAATCCACGCAACGCCGCTGCCGGTTCCTTGCGTCAGCAGAATCCAAAAATTGCAGCTAAAAGGCGCCTGGATATCGTATTATTCAACGTTCAGGCTATATCAGGTATTACTTTTTCCAGGCATACCGAGTCTCTTGAGTATCTGCAATCTCTCCATTTTCGTACAGTGCCATATAGTGTCTTTCATTCAATAGATGATTGCTGCGATAAAATAAAGAGTATCGGTGACAACAGAGATCAGTTTGATTTTGATATAGATGGTGCCGTTATTAAAGTTAATTCTCTTTCTGATAGGATAAATCTTGGAAGTACTTCTAAAGCTCCAAGGTGGGCTGTTGCATTTAAATACCCACCGGAGAAAAAAGAAACACGGATAACAGATATTATAGTGCAAGTAGGTAGGACTGGCGTTTTGACTCCAAAGGCAATCCTTGAGCCTGTACGTCTGGCTGGTACAACTGTTACAAATGCAACGCTACACAATCAGGATTTTATTAAAGAGAAAGATATTAGGGTAGGCGATACTGTAGTTGTACAGAAGGCTGGAGAGATCATACCTGAAATACTCGAAGTTGTTATGAGCCGTCGTCCTGTAAATTCAGTGCCTTATATATTTCCACAAACTTGTCCTGAATGCGGCGCACCGGTGTCAAGAGATGAAAGTGGAGTTGCAATACGCTGCCACGGGGCCGAATGTCCTGCCCAACGTCTGCGGCATATAGTTCATTTTGCATCAAGGGAAGCTATGGACATAGAGGGACTCGGTCCGGCAATTGTACAGTTGCTTCTGGACAATAGACTCATAAGTTCAGCTGGTGACCTATATTTTTTAGAGAGAGCAAAAATAGAAAAACTCCCCGGATTTGGGAAGAAGTCAGCTGAAAATCTTATTTCCGCAATTGAACACTCCAAGTCAAACGATTTGTCCCAGGTGATATGTGGTCTAGGTATACCTCAAGTTGGCCAGAGCGCAGCCAGGGCCTTAGCCAGAGCGTTTGGGACTATGGATGCCGTGGAAAATGCCTCTCTTGATGAACTAATTAACGTAGATGATTTTGGACAAATTACGGCACAAAATGTAATTGAGTGGTTTGGCTCAGAACAGTCACGTCATCTTCTTGGCCTTTTAAAACAAGCCGGTGTGAACATGACTCACAGAGAAGACATCCAGGACACTAGATTTAACGGTAAGAGCTTTGTCCTCACAGGTACACTGTCGAAATTCACACGAGAGCAGGCGTCATCAATAATTGAAAAATATGGTGGAAAAACAACCTCTTCTGTTTCTAAAAAGACAACTTATGTTTTAGCTGGAGAAAATGCCGGTTCAAAATTGGACAAGGCCCGCTCTCTAGGTATTAATATTATTTCAGAGTCTGAATTTGAGGAGATGATCAAATAGTGAATATAAGCGCGCTCCTTTCATATGTTGACCATACGTTGCTTGCACCTGAATCAACTTGGAATGATATCAGGGAGTTATGCGACGATGCAATTAAATACAAAACGGCAACTGTTTGTATACCGCCTTATTTTGTTTCAGATGTAGTAAATTATATCGATGGAAGGCTTCCAGTTTGTACAGTTATTGGATTTCCAAATGGATATTCTACAAGTAAAGTAAAATGCTTTGAGGCGCAGGACGCTATTGAAAATGGTGCATCTGAAGTAGATATGGTAGTGAATATTGGCCTTATTAAAGATAAGCAATATAATTCAGTGCTCGATGAAATTACATCAGTTAAAAAAGTGTGTGGTAACAAAATTTTAAAAGTGATAATTGAAACTTGTCTTTTGACATTAGATGAAAAAATACATATGTGCCGCGTTGTATCTGACTCCGGGGCAGATTACATTAAAACATCTACTGGATTTTCCAATGGAGGCGCTACTTTTGAGGATATATCGATTTTGAAAAAGTACTGTGCGCCACATGTAAAAATCAAGGCCGCAGGTGGTATTTCCTCTATTGATGATGCAGAAAAGTTTATAGAGCTTGGTGCATCAAGACTTGGGACAAGTAGAATCATTAAGCTTGTAAAAGCATTGGCAAATATTTAGGAGTTACATACAATGGCGAAAAAAGTTCTTAAATCTAGTTTACTTATAGTCTTAGTAGTTTTGATTTTAACGTCTGGTGTATTGGCTGCATCTGGTGGCACAGGTGAATGGCTTTATGAAAATTCTACGCAGATATCAAATGGTCTTACATATACTAACAGAATATCTTATAACTCATCAGGAGAAAGAGTAGAAACCTATGCTTTGGATGCTTCAAACGGTTCAAGTGTATATCCAATAATTATGTCTTGCGATACGATATATGGCGGTATGACAATTACTCAGATGGTTCAGTACGCAGAATCACTAGGATATAACGTTCTGGCTGCGATTAATACAGACTTTTTTTCGACATCAACCAAAGTACCGCTTGGCATTGTTATTGAAAATGGAGAGTATAAATCAAGCCCATCTGGCGAAAACGTCCTGGCATTTGATAGTGCCGGAGCCTACCTTGTTGAATCACCTACAATATCAATCTCACTTTATAATAACGGTGGGGGAGAGTATTTTGATGCAGAGACAGGCTCTTTTGTCTCTAACTCTGGTAAATCAATATCAGTGGAGCATCTCAACAAAACAAGAAATGAGGGAGGAGGGCTATATTTATATACAGCAGCTTTCTCAACAGTTTCCACTAGGACGAGCACTCCAGGATGGGCAGTTAGGATGAAAGTTCTTAATGGCAGTATGAGCGTATCTGGTACAATGTCTTTGCAAGTTGAAGAAATAATTCCAAATGGTACATCATACGAAATTGGTGATGATTATGTTGTCCTGACTGCATCAGAAGCGGCCGGATTATCCTCCGTATTGGAAATGTTCTCTGTTGGTGACGTTGTAACTCTTACAACTTCGTGTTCGGATAGCAGACTCGTAAACGCCCAGTGGGCAACCGGCTGCGGTGATATACTCGTTTCAAACGGATCAGTTACAGACTCTTCCAATTGGGATTCAGCACTTTTTAATCGTCATCCAAGAACTGCTGTAGGAATAAAAAGCGATGGTTGCATTGTATGCTACGTTATTGACGGACGCTCAGATTCATACTCAAACGGCGCCAGATTATCAGAGATAGCCGCAGACTTATTGTCAATGGGATGTATATACGTAGTCAATTTAGACGGTGGCGGTTCTTCCACCATGGCAGTAAAACTACCTGGAAGTAATACATGTTCCATTGTAAATAGTCCCTCT
>CALWYO010000067.1 GCA_944385785.1 uncultured Oscillospiraceae bacterium
TCCAGGGCATCCGCCGTACTTTCGGCGTTATTTTACGGGGTATGGGCCTTAATATATTTATTGTCGATCTTATCTGCATGTGGCGGGCGCGAAAGGCCGTTCTCAGACGTGAGATACTCCCCTGGGAAACGGACAACAGGCTGGAGCTTTATAAGTCCCCCTGGCAGGTCCCGCCTTTGTTGTCTCCCGCTGTCTTTTAGCCTTTTTCTCCGCCACGCTGGTGCTAAACAGTATCGGCACCTTCCACAGAGGCGATATCTCCTCGGAGGAATTTGCCGGTAATTTCTCATTTATAACAGAACTGATTGATGTGGACCTGGGCTACACGCTGACCCCCGACTGTACATGGGAGAAAACAGGCAGTGACTCCTCCAGCTCCAGCGCGCTGCCCAACGTGGAGGTTTCCAGCAGCGGCGGGCAACTTACTTCGGTAAATCTGAATGTGGTGCTCCATGGCGGCGTGGAGAGCCTAAAGCGTATTAATGCTGCGATACAGCTGATGGCTGTCGCTTTTATTGGAGCCCAGCCGGACGTTAACATCATATCAGGCGACCTTGCAGATATCGCCGACAGCGTCAGCCTGCACGATATTGAGAGCTTTAGTTTCAGCTCCTTTGGAGTGGACGTGTCATGCCAGGTTGGAAGCCGCGGGTATAATTTCAGCCACGCCCTTACTGCTCTTGTAAAGCAGGATGGTTACATAGGGTCCCCGTATTTTTCCCTCACCTTCTCTATGGAAAAGGCGGTGAATTAAAATCGGCTACGCCTACGATGCAGATAGATAATCAATTCGCCTGACGCCACTGGCGAAGATGCTTTTTGACCTGAAAGGAGGCTTTTATGACTATAGAGGAATTGGCACAAAGAGCCGGTATGAGTACGGCAAACGTGCGCTTTTATGAGCAGTGCGGGTTCATATCCCCCGGCAATCGGTACGGCACGGCTTATGGAGGCAACTACGGCACGGACCATCTGGACACACTCTTGAAAGTGCGTCTTCTACGGGAACTTGGAATATCCATTGACAAAATAAAAGAGCTGTTTGCCAATAGGCTGTCCCTGGGGCAAGTCCTTGAAGAGCGACTCAATCAACCTTCCGGCAGCTCCGTCCCCGATGGTTCCGGTTCTCCCTCACAAAACATATCTGAAATTGTTTGCAGGGGCCTTTTGATGAACAATGAGGAGTTTGACTCTCTAAATCCGGAGCCCTACCTGCGACAGCTATCTGCTGCGCCTGAAGTCGATTTACCTAAAAGTGACAGCTATTATTTCCCCGGCCCCTGGCGACGTTATTTTGCCAGGATGGTGGATCTGTCCATTTGCTCACTTCTCTGGGGTTTTTTCCTGTGGATTGCATTTAAGACCAATCTCCTTGGAAGGAATATCTGGGAGGATATCCTGGACACGGCCGTGGGGCTTCTACTCATGCTGTTTTTAGAGCCGCTGCTACTCCATGTTTTCGGCACTACTCCTGGCAAGTTCCTACTTGGCATGAAAGTTCGGGATATCGGCGGCGACAAGCTCTCATACTCCCAGGGCCTCTACCGCACCTTCGGAGTCATATTCTGGGGCATGGGCCTGAGCATTCCCATATACAGTCTTTTCCGTCTGTGGAAATCCCGAAAGGGCTGCCTGCGGGGCGAGGAGCTGCCCTGGGAGGATACAAATCACATTGAATTATATAAATCCCGCTGGCACGTACCGGCATTCATTCTCTCTTTCTGCGCCCTCACCCTTGTTACATCTGTCCTGCTTCTGCGCTCTCAGATGCCCATATATAGAGGAGACATGACTGCGGCTGAATTTGCTGAAAACTTTGCCCACATGGCGTATGTAACTGATGTGGATCTGGGGTATGCCCTCACTTCCGACGGCACATGGGAGGAGGAGAACTATAACGGGCAGTTCAACCTGTCCATCTTTTCATACGGCGCCCTTCCTGCTTTGGATATGACCAGCGATAATGGCGAACTGACTTCTGTAAGCATGGGCGTCTATATCGATACCGGCGACAGTGAATATATCTCAAATGTAAACACCATAATCCAGCTGTTGTCCGCCTCCTTTGTAGGCGCCCAGAGTGATGTCAGGATTTTGTCAAACGATCTTGCCCATATTTTGAGGGATTCCAGGATTGATGACCTGGAGGGTTTTGCATTCAGCGCCTACGGCGTAGACGTGTCATGCGAGATAGATAGCCGCGGCTATGAGTACTGGGATAGTTTGGGCGGGTATCTTGCCCTTGATGGCGATTATGAAGGAGAGCCGTATTTCTCTCTGATTTTTTCCATGGAAAAGGAAGACATCTGAAAAAATACATCCTGTTATGAATTGCACGACTGATATTGCACTTTTCTTAAGAGAGAAGACAATAATAATGTGATGGAGGTTCACTTTATGTCTGTAGGAAAAATTGGAAAGTTTACAGCCGCTCTTGGCTGTATGGGCTATGCTCTCAATTGTTGCCTCTCTTTTGCTCTTCCAATGTTTGGCGTACCGACTCACAGTTTCAGTATAGGCGGCGTCCTGATCAGCCTGTCATTTTACTGCGGTTATATCTGTATGATATTCGGATTTGGACTTTTGCTGTTCGCACGAAAAGACGTTTCAGGCGTACTGATGGCGGCCTTGACGCTTCTTGCCTTCCTCTCCGTACTTATTACAAACTGGCTTGTCAGGAACCCAGGACTATCTGGTGAACAGTACAGAACAGTTCTGTTGCTGCGCTCCATGATATATTTAATGCCCCAGGCAGGGATGCTTATAGCGGCATTTAAGGACGGTAAAGCGCCTGCTGCTGGGCTGATGATATTTGCCATAATGGTCACTCTCCTTATGGTAAATTCCTTTCTATTGCGTTTTCTGTGGATTAGGATGGGAATACCATCCAGAATAGCCTCCATAATCGTCAGTCTATTCTATCTTGCCAGAGGCGGCGCCGAAATTATAACTTGCCTGTCTTTAGAGGATTAAACCATAAAATTTTTGAAACATATACAGTAAATATTGACTTTCCTGCATAAAGTATACTATACTCAACATGTACGGCGAGGGGCCGTTTAATTATGATTCAGATTATGGAGGTTGCTTCTATGACAATCAGTAGGGAATTGGGAAAACGGATTACAGCTTTAGGCTTTATCGGAGCCGCTGCACTGACGTTTCTCTCGGGTATCTGCTCAACGATCTATTCCAGCAATATGCTGACTTCATTTTGGTCGTTCTGCTCAAGCGTATTTTCTGAATTGGCATTTGTCTGTCTGCTGGCCGCGCTTCTGGGTCTCATCAGCAGGTACGTCACTACCAAGGACACTATGGATCTAATCACCACCGGCGCACTGGCCGCAAGCCTTCTCTTAATGATTTGCTACAGTGCAGCTGCTCCCAGCGCCTCTTTACTGGCTGCTGCTTCCAGTTTACTTAGTCAGTTTGGTATTGGTGGCGGAGGTGTTAGCACATCAACAGGACTCGTATGGAAAATACTCAGCGGAATATGCGCCTGCGGATACCTGGCAATCTTTGCCCTGAGGGCAAAAAACAGCAACAACTTGATAATGCTCATTGGCCTTGCCTGCGTAGCTTTTTATCTTGTTCTCGGTGACTGGATCATGGATCTGATCTTTGTAAACGGTCTTGAGTGGTATGGATTCGCCATATTCATAAAAGCTTTCTTCACTGCTGTCTGCTATGGATTTACCGGCGTGTATGTTCTGACTGCTTCTGAAGAGTAAAATACATAAATTCACAAAAAGCACCGGCATTACATCATGATGTAATGCCGGTGTTTTTTTATTACAACTCAACCTTGTTTAGTTCTCCTGATTTGAGCCGTTCTCATCAAACAAGTCGTCAGCTGAGTACATATTCTGCTGCGCTCTGCCGTGCTCGGCCGGTGCCGGCGGCGGAGCTGCCGGCTGTTGGGGAGCTCCCACAGGGGCAGTACCGTTTATAAACTGCATCTCCTGCCACTGCTGATGTGTAATTAAAATCTGGCGCGGCTTTGAGCCCTCAAAGGGACCAACAACGCCAACTTCTTCAAGCTGATCAATGAGCCTTGCTGCTCTGGCATACCCCAGTTTCAGGCGACGCTGCAGCATTGATACTGACGCCTGTTTAGTCTCGAAAATAACCTCGGCCGCCTGGGGCAGCAGATCGTCATAGCTCTTTATCTTCTCCTCCTGGGTCATACCGCCTTTTGCGTCATTTTTATCCGCCGCGGCTTTTTCAATCTGGTCAATTACCTCTTCAGAGTAGCTGGCCTGTCCTTCAGCCTTTACAAACTCTACAACCCTTTCCCGTTCCTCATCTGAAACCCAGGCTCCCTGTATTCTTATGGGCTTTGAAGTACCAATAGGCGCGAAAAGCATATCGCCATTGCCCACCAGTTTGTCAGCAGCTCCCCCCGCGTCCAAAATAATTCTGGACTCAAGAGACGAGGCAACTTTAAATGCTATTCTGGATGGAATATTCGCCTTCATGAGGCCTGTAATAACATCTGCCCTTGGGCTCTGAGTGGCTATTACCAGGTGCACGCCGGCGGCGCGTCCCATCTGCGCCACCCTGCATATTGACTCCTCCACCTCTTTTGCAGCTATCATCATAAGGTCGGCAAGCTCGTCGATTATCACCACAATCTGCGGCAGCGGCTGCTGATCCTCGCTGTCAGCTATCACCTCGTTATATCCTGCCAGGTCTCTGGCACCGGTATCTGAAAATAGTCTGTAACGCTTCATCATCTCTGTTACTGCCCACTGCAGCGCGCCGGCGGCCTTCTTCGCCTCCGTCACAACAGGTATAAGCAGATGTGGAATCCCATTATATATTTTAAATTCCACCATCTTAGGGTCTATCATTATAAACCTGACTTCTTCAGGAGAAGCCTTATACATAAGGCTGAGTATCAGAGAATTTAAGCACACCGATTTTCCTGAACCTGTGGTACCGGCCACAAGGAGATGCGGCAGTTTTGAAATATTCCCTACCATCACATCTCCGCTGATATTTTTACCAATGGCAAAAGTGAGCTTGGAACTGGCATTGCGGAACTCCGGCGAGGCTATTATCTCCCGCAGATAAACTGTGCTGACATTTTTGTTGGGCACTTCAATTCCCACAGTTGACACCTTGTTGGGTATTGCGGCAATCCTGACTCCGGCAACGCCCAGGGAAAGTGCTATATCGTCAGACAGGTTCGTCAGCTTATTCAGCTTTACGCCTATCTCAAGTTCCATCTCATATCGGGTTATAGACGGGCCGTGCACCACATTGGATATCGTCGCATTGATGCCAAAGCTCTTTAAAGTCATTTCCAGCCTGTCTTTAGTGGCGATAAGTTCACTTTGGCTGTCCTTCTTTCCCGAGCTAACAGGTGCATTGAGTAACGACAGCGGAGGAAATTTATAGCTCTGCATGGCCTCCTCTAAATCCCGTCTGGCGCTCTCCTCAATAAGGCTCCGGATCTGAAGTTCAGGATCTCCTGCTGCCTCCGTTTCAGCCTTCAGCGGTTCCCTGTCTCTTTTCACCTCACGGGCAGGTTCGGGGATCGGCTCAGGTGCAGTTGTAGGTTCCGGTGCATGGATCGGCTCAGGAGCCGTCGCCTGTTTCTCCACAGCTTTTACCTCAGGTTTTAGGGCCTCCTGGGTAATCTCAGGCTTGTCAGCCTGATTCTCTGTCCCTTCCTCCACCCGCACTCCTGTGCCTCCCAGCAGTTCGTCAGGAGCTGGAGCATTAGGTTTCCTGTTAAACAGGGACGGTTTCTTCTCTCTGCGCTTTATAA
>CALWYO010000068.1 GCA_944385785.1 uncultured Oscillospiraceae bacterium
GTATTTGCTCCCGCTGTTTGCCTGGCGCCCCTCGTCCTTTACGCGCCTTATTATCGCGGCAATACTCTCAGTTATAAGTATGATGTCGAAATAGAACTCCCCAATCCTCGCTTGAAACTGAAAACTCAGAAACCCATAGTTCTCATAAATCGACCCTATACGCAGCAAAAATCTTATAAGACCCGCTACTCCCAGTATCAGAAAAACAATTATCGCACCCCAGGACTCCTTCCGCCTTTCCATAGACGCATACCCCTCTCACATAGTTATTAATATCAGAGCCGGAAGACTCCCGCCAGGTGCAGCATAGGCGGACAGTCTGCCGGTTCTGACGCAGTATTCATATCACATCAGCCAATCATCATAACAAGGGAGATCACCATAAGGATAGCGTCAACCTCACAGGGCTTCACCGCCTTGTATATTAATTCGTCCCTTTACATTTTTGTCATTTAAGCGGCGGAAAGCGTACCCACCGAATACTCGTTGCTGCGAAACACTATGACAATCTCCTGACCGTTTATTCTAACCCGCCGGATGTGGTCGCTATCGGGAAACTGTGTGCTGTACACCGGCGTCATGTCTCCGCTGTCATCAGCTAAAAGCACCTGAAGCTCACTTCCTCCATCTGTAAGACAGAGGAAATAGACGTTTCCGTCAACCTGAAGTATCTGCTGCACGGAGTGCACTCCATTATCTTCCAGAGCTGGCAGTTCCGCCGGAGTTATCTCCCCGCCCTGGGTGGGCATCCTGTATACCTCGTCTCCGGAGTCGTATATGAAGTACAGATACTCACCTAAAACCGCGCCGTAGTGGGCAGTTTCCTCATTTTCTGTAGTCAGTATCTGACTCTCCCCCGCCTTCATATTGTACCGGCATATATACCTGTAATCTGTGATGCCGGTGCCACTGATGTATGAGCCGTAGCTATAGTAGAGCCACCCGTCTTTCATGGCCAGGAAGGATGGGCCAACTCCCGCGTATATGTCAGTCTCGCGGCTCTCCCTACTTATTAGATCGATAATCTGGAGATAGCCCTCGCCGGCTGCGCCGCCACGCAGGGTGTCAGTAGATTTCCCAGCTATAACGTATTGCCCCAACATACCTCTTACAACCACCTGGTCAGCCCTGCCGGAAAACCTGTACACGGTCTCCCTGTCTCCGCCGTCAATATCGCAGGACATGACCTCTTTGCCGTCGGTGTATATTATCCTCTCTATCTCAGGGCTCCAGCCTGCGTATTCTCCAGGCAAAACCGTGTAATTCTCATCGTCACCCTCTTTGAATATAAGGTAGCGGAAATCATTTGTATTAACAGCGGTGACGCGGATCAAATACCGCTGTCCGCCGTAATCTATTACATCGGAGGTATCTATACCCCGCTCTATGGCAAGGCGGATATTCCGCTGCTCATCGTATCTTATAAAAGCCAGCACTCCAACGGCTATCAGCGCAAGTATTAGAACCGTGGCCGTGACCTTAACAGCTTTTCTGTGCTCTTCATAAAACTTCTTCATAAGAGCCTCCATATCAATCGTTAAACGCCAAATTTATGTTTTCCTACACAGCCTATATTGTAGGCTGTGTAGGAAAATGATAACTATTTCGATTAGATTGTCAGCTCGTAGACTTCACCTTCGATGTTTATAAGCTCACCTGTAAGAAGTAGCTCATAGTCAACATTTTCGAGAGTAAAATCGTTAGGAACATCAAACATAAATGTGCCGCCAATTGTCTCGTTTGTTTCATCAAAGTATACCGCAGACATAGTGCTCTCAATATCATAGTCGCCTGATATTAGAGTCGCAGCTTTTGGCATAATTTCAAACGTATTCTCATCGTAAGTCAACTTTAAAATCTTGCTATTGTCTTCTTCATCTATAATTTCTTCAATTTGTATACCGTCAACGTCATCTACAAGCATTTCAGCGTCATCGTCAACAACCGTGATATCCGGCATCTTTATAAATATTGTATTATCGCCATCGCTGTCTTCATATGGAACGGATACATTCATAGTATCGCCGTTTTCAATTAACAATTCATCGATATCAACATCAAGAGTGTTCTTAAATTCTTCATCTGTCGCAATCACCGGTGCTGTTGTAAATTGAACAGAATCATAACCGTCAACTTTTAGCTTAAAGCTCAGTTCATCCTCTGCAGAATTTAGTAATCCTTCATTCTCCTCCACTTCATAAATCGAATATAAAGTATTGGAATTATTTATAGTACTTACATATTTCGATGTCCAGTATGGTGTATTGGCAACATTATCCATTATATTTACGTAGCCATTTCCATACCAATATGATGAGTAATTGAAGCCCATTCCACCATCATAGTAGTCACCACCGTACACCCCTATGATTATGTTCATAACCTTATTGGTTTCCGAAGTATTCATAGGGATCTCGTACTGCGTACCATGAGACGCATAGTATGACCCATAGTTTTCTTCCAAATAAGAATCCCAGTTTACATTTACAAAATAATTGCTGAGCCCAGGCGCCGCAATATATGAGTTGTAATGCAGATCACCTACTGTAGTATGTGTACCACTGCCCGATTGCACAGTAAAGTTTGCTCCACCGATACTATCTGCACTATCACTATAGTTCCACAGTCTATACTGCATGCCGTCAACTGTCATATTATTGCCACTGAGCTCACTATATGTAACGTCAGCTTGCAGCCTGAAGTGATACGGCTCACCTGTTGTAAAATTATGTGTAGTACTCCCTATGTTTGCTGTGGCAGCAAAGGCATTTGTAGCCACAAGGCCAACAATCAGTGTCAGGCAAATCAGTGTTGTCATTATTTTCTTACTTTTACGCATGTTAAATTATCCTCCCTTTTGTAATTTAATTTGTTGTTTCTGTCTACATCAAATTTATGGAGAATTATTTTTAACTCACCCCTCTCTTTTGTTTATTTTTCCATTAAAACCAGTTTGCCGCGCGGTCAAACCGGTTTGGAAATCAGTAATTTATAACACCAGAAACACTAACTGTAACAGACGAATTATTCCGAATAGCAAAAGTGTACTCATCGCGCTCATCAACAGTTAATGCTTTTATAAAAGCACCATTTTCACCAGGCAATGAAAAGAAAATATCGTCGCTTGAAATCACTCCGAAACTTATATCAGCCGAAACTGGCGTATATATTGCTCTAATTTCAATAGTTTCCCATGCCTCAAGAAAAAAAGTTTGATTAGCTTTTAAAAACTGCCCTGGCTCTAAATCAATGTCAAACCTCCCCGTGGCGTCAGATACCATTGGTGATGCTACAGTGCTACGATCAGCTGTTCCTGCCGCAAAAACATTAGAGCTGAATAAAACACAAATTGACAAGGCGATAGTAAGCGCAGAAGCTATAATCTTCTTAAAATTCATTTTCAATACTACCTCCGATAATTTAACTTATAATTCTAACTCGAAACTTCCGTCAGGTTCGTTCTCCGAGTCCACTATCTCAAGATCCATATCCTTTAAATGTACATTCTCCATCTGATCTTCCCTCTGCGTCAAAAGCCGTATTACCAACGCAACTATAATGAGAAGCAATACAGCGCAAATAGCTATGGTTATTTTCAGCTTCTTCTTAAGATTAATTTTCCTGAAGTTTTTTCGCCTTTTGCTTTTCTTATCAACTCCTTCCCCGCTGTCCGCAGGCATTGGTTCCGGACTGACCACGTTACCGTTGGGAATGTCATTTTCCTCGGTAAAAAAGTCAGCTACCGAGACGCCGTAGAGCTTAGCCATTTCGTGCAGTTTATCCGTATCCGGCTCATGCTCGCCACGCTCCCAACTGGAAATGCTCTGCCGTGTTGTGCTGAGCTTATAGGCTGCCCTTGTCTGCGATAATTTGTTCTTCTTCCTGGCCTCCGCCAGCTTCTTTGGGTCTAACATCTCTTTACCTCCAATTTTATCTGAGCCCATACTGTTTGAAAAGAAAGACTTCTTTGTCATTGCAAAACAGTGTTTGTCATTTTCGCAAAATTTTTTTGGCACCTGCGAACCATTAAAATTTTACCATAAATTGAATCAATTCTAAATATATATGCGGCAAATTGATAAGCAAATACAGTTATTACTCACTGAGAATCTCATAATTTTGAACAATTTCTCTACCTTTTATTGCGAGATTATGGTATATCCCGATTAGTTTCGAACATATCTGGTTATTATTAAAATCTTACTCCGCATAAATATCAGTGAGGAAAATACATATCAAAATCTTACTTGACTTATTTACAAAAACTACCGGCGGGCCTGTGGCCCGCCGGCAGCTATGTCTATTTAATTTATGCAAAGGTGGTTTTCATAGGAGCTATGCGGAGATTACATCTCCTTCATGGCCTGGGCTATCTCAACGCAGATATCCTCCGCCTGGGGCACGAAACCAAGGCGGTCGATTACGGCGTGGAAGACGCCCTTATAGCGGATGGCCTTGACTTTTACGCCGGCCTCATAGAGCCTTTTTGCATAGAGCTCGTCCTGAATACGCAGGCCGTCGAACTCGCAGTCTATGGAGAGGCAGGTTGGCATTCCGGTGAAATCCGGCTCCATCAGCGGGGAGGCGTAAGTCTCCAGGCACTGTTTTTCCGGATCGTCAAAATAGAGGTTGCCCATTGTTATCTCGTCGTCGTGGTCCTCGTCCTTGGGGCGGGAGATGGCGACGCGGGGGTCAAGCTGGTCCTTCTGGGAGGGGTCGAACTCGTACTGGTCTATTGAGAAGCGATATCCCGGAGTTTTGGAGCCCAGGAAGGTCACGGCAGCGTACATGGGAACCTGGAGCGCCACCATATGGGTGCCTCTGTCACGGTCCATAAGGGAGACTACGGCGGTCATGTTGCCGCCGGCGGAGTCGCCGCCTATGGCGATTTTGCTGGGGTCGACGCCGTACTCGGCGGCGTGGTCGTAGACGTGCTTCAAGGCAGTCCAGCAGTCGTTGACGCCGTTGGGGTATTTCTTCTCAGGGGCCAGGGCGTAATCCACATTAAAAACTACGCCGCCGGAGAGCTGGGCGATAAGACGGCAGGGGTTCTCCACCGTGTAAGGGGTTCCTCCAACCCATCCGCCGCCGTGGAAAAAGATAAACGCCGGACGGCCTGTCTCATACTGGGTGTCCCTGCGGTAATAGCGCCAGAGGCCGATCTCGTTGTCACCATTCATTATTGTCTCAAACTTTGTGTGGATCTCCACAGTGCACAGGTTGTGGTTGGGGAAACCCATGTTGTCCCGCATCCTCTGAATGGCCTGGGCGGGGGTGGCGGGTTCCTCCTGGTCCTCGTCCTTTGAGCGAGCTATCCAGTGCATTTTCTGGGCGGCGTCCTCATGATGGTCAGCGCAGCCGGGTCTTGGCTCTGTAGGCGAGCTCTTGATTATCAGGGGGAGCCCGTCCACCATCTGGGGTGTCTGCTGGAGAGCCAGAAACTCTACATCTCTCTTGTCATATTCTCTCACTGTGCGTCATCCCTTTCTATTTTAATTGCCTTTCGGCGGTTGCGCGATTTAATCAGAACAGCTCTATCTCGCCGGCGAAGGTGTCGTTTACCACGTAATACGCCTTGCCGTCCTCAGGTTTAACATACAGCCTTACATCGGAAGCCGCTTCCGCGCCGCCTTTGGCCTCGGCATACTCGGACTTCGCCCTGTCTATAAGCTCCGTCATATCCAGTTCATGTCCGCCAAACTGTAAAAACACCTTTTCATTGGCCGCAGCCTTTGCAGTCTTACGGCTTCTGGTGGCAGCCGGTTTCTTAGCCGACGCTGCCGAAGCCCTGCCGCCGCCTTTTGCCGAGGGTGACTTAGTCTGTCTCTTCGCCTTCGGCGCAGCTTCCATAGAGACCTCCGCGCTCTCATTTTCGCCGGATGTGATTTTATTCTCCATTATGGTTCACCCTTTCAGTCTTTTGTAAGAATTAAAAAGCAGGATTATGTATCGGCACTCTATTTACATGTTAAGAATTTCTCAATGGTATCAATAGCCGCCTCTTCATCTCCTCCTTCCGCGGTGATCTCCACTTCCATACCCTTCGTCAGATTGAACACAGCCATGCCCATCATGCTTTTCACATTAGCCTGCATATTATCCCGACTTATAAGTATTCGGCTTTTAAACTTGCAGGCCGTATCAACAAGCTCCGGAACCGGACTTGAATGCTTTTGGCTGATGTCCTCTACAACTATTTCTCTCTTTTTCATTTGCCGTCCTCCTTGTTGAAATCTCACGTAGGCAGCCCTAATCGTATTTTCAGACGCTGCGGCTTTATATCTATTATAAGGAATATTCTACCATGCAGCGGGCTGTTTTGGAATAAAAAAATTGATTTTCTGTGTCTTTCATAAAGCGGGTATATCTCAACTCAATTAATTTGTGCAAATTCTCAAATCGCATTTCACTTTTCGACTTGTCAATTTTTTTATCGGCATTTTTCATCAGTCAACAATGCGGAGGCAAAAGCCGCCTTAAGCCGCGCAGGATACGTTTATTTTTCACAGGCGCCGCAGTCGCTGCACCCATTGCAGGAGAGCCTCATGCCGCAGGTCCGGCACCGGTCCCTGTAGGAGGGGACATACAGCATATCCTCCGGTATCGGGCGGCCCAGCTCATCATAGAGGTCAAAATGAATGGGGCGCCCCTGATAGCTCATACCCGAGAGATACGCCTGCTGGCTTTGCAGTCTGTTGCCCTCGATTTTATAGAGCTTACCGTCTTTTATAAACCTGCGTCCTGTTCCGCAGAACACAAAAGTAACGTCGTGACGGACGCACTCTGCGCGCAGTGACTTGACCCAGTCGAAATTGCAGGGCCTTGCTCCATCGTAGTTTTCACCGTCGCACAAAACCTGCTGGATCTGTCCGGATTCCAGGTATTTCTCAATACTCACAGGCCCAATAAACGGAGCGCACATAACGCCCTTATGTTTAAACGGCAGATTTAGAAGTATGGGTATCCTCTCGTCTGCTCGGATCTGGTTTTCGGCAGTCACATTAAAAAATACGTTGTCCCATCCGGAGCCCCAATTGTGGGGCAAATGGCTCTCCACCCTCTCGGGACGCTTTGTCAGCAGAAAAAATTTCACATC
>CALWYO010000069.1 GCA_944385785.1 uncultured Oscillospiraceae bacterium
CTCATGTTTCCTATCCATATTTTTTACTCTAATTTGCAGACACAAGATCTAAGCTGCACCGCTATATTAATATAGGTCAGATTCCCGTGCGTAAGCCATTTTATATGTTGAGTGCTTCATTAACAGCGACTGCAACAGCAACTGTGGCACCGACCATGGGGTTGTTGCCCATTCCCAGGAAGCCCATCATCTCAACATGAGCGGGAACAGAAGAAGAACCGGCGAACTGTGCATCAGAGTGCATACGACCCATTGTGTCAGTCATACCGTAGCTGGCAGGTCCAGCAGCCATGTTATCCGGATGGAGGGTACGACCTGTGCCGCCGCCGGAAGCCACTGAGAAGTATTTTTTGCCCTGCTCGACGCACTCTTTCTTATATGTACCTGCAACAGGGTGCTGGAAGCGTGTCGGGTTAGTGGAGTTGCCGGTGATTGAGACATCGACGCCTTCTTTGTGCATGATAGCAACGCCTTCACGTACATCGTCAGCGCCATAGCAGCGGACAGCGGCACGCTCACCATCAGAATAAGCTATCTCGCGGACAATCTTCAGCTCGCCAGTGTAGTAGTCAAACTGGGTCTGAACATATGTGAATCCGTTGATTCGGGAGATTATCTGAGCGGCGTCTTTTCCAAGACCGTTGAGTATAACACGCAGAGGTGTTTTACGGGCTTTATTTGCGTTCTTGGCGATACCGATTGCGCCCTCGGCAGCGGCGAAAGACTCGTGGCCTGCAAGGAATGCAAAGCATTTAGTATCGTCTCTCAAAAGCATGGCGCCAAGATTTCCGTGGCCAATACCGACTTTTCTATCATCTGCAACTGAGCCTTTAATGCAAAAAGCCTGAAGACCTATGCCTATTGCTTCAGCAGCGTCGGCAGCAGTCTTAACACCCTTTTTAATGGCGATAGCAGCGCCCATGGTGTAAGCCCAGCATGCGTTCTCAAAAGCGATGGGCTGAATTCCCTTGACAATTGTGTATGGATCAAAACCCAGGTCATTGCAGATTTTTTTGCATTCTTCAAGGTCAGCAATACCGTACTCAGCGAGGACGGAATTAATATTGTCAATCCTTCTTTCGTAACTCTCAAAAAGTGCCATTATTCTGTCCTCCTTTTATTCTTCACGCGGGTCGATGTAGCGGACAGCGTCAGCAAAACGGCCGTAAGTGCCGGAGGCAGCTTTCATAGCCTCGTTGGCGTCGGTACCCTTCTTGATCGCCTCCATCATCTTTCCGATATGTACGAACTCATAGCCAATAATCTGATCATCGGCGTCCAGAGCAAGACGTGTAATATAACCTTCGGTGAGTTCCAGATAGCGTGGACCTTTTGCCTTAGTTGCGAAAATAGTTCCAACCTGGCCGCGAAGACCCTTACCCAGATCCTCAAGTGATGAACCTATGGCAAGTCCATCCTCAGAGAAAGCGGACTGGCTGCGTCCGTATACGATCTGTAGGAACAGCTCACGCATAGCAGTGTTGATTGCATCACACACAAGGTCGGTATTCAGAGCTTCAAGGATGGTTTTACCAATGAGGATTTCGCCAGCCATGGCAGCGGAATGGGTCATGCCAGTGCATCCCAATGTCTCAACAAGAGCTTCCTCAATGATACCATTTTTTATTTTGAGGCTCGGCTTGCAAGCGCCCTGCTGAGGAGCGCACCAGCCGACACCGTGGGTAAATCCACTGATATCGCTGATCTCCTTGGCCTGTACCCATTTGCCCTCTTCAGGGATAGGGGCAGGGCCGTGATATGCGCCTTTTGCGACGCACGTCATCTTCTCCACTTCTGCAGTATAAGTCATGTTGTGCTCCCTTCTTCTTGGTGTTGTTCAATGTACAGGCTGGTAAGTCCGTACGCCTTTAATTTACCGACAAAAATTATACCAGTCCTGAGAAGGGAAGTCAATAATTCTCGCCGCCATGGCAAGGGAATGTTGTCGAAAAAATATCACCGGAGCGTAAGCTCCGGTGAAAATATGGTATTTGTTATTTGGCCTGTACGTCAATATTGCCGCTTGTCGTATTTACAAATATATTGATATTGCCGCCGTAGTGTATAGCAGGCAAGTCTATATCTCCGGAATTTGAGGTAGCATTTATAAAATAACTTTCAGGAGCGCCTTCCAGCGTGAACTCAACATCGCCGGATACGGCCGACAGCTGAGCGCTGCTGCTGACAGAAAATTGACCTATTTCTATATCCCCGCTTGTGCTTCTCGCTGTAAATTCATTGCTATTGGCTCTCTCCATGTGTATGTCTCCCGAGGTGGAACGGACATACATGGATTTGGAATATACAGCTCCGGTATCAAGGCTGCCGCTTATTGTCTCCAGAGCACAGCTGTTGTCAACAGTTAGATCTTCCAGCTCTATATCTCCGGAAGAAGATGAAGCGCGGAGTTCCTGGCAGTTAAGATCATCTATTGATATATTCCCGCTTTTAACATCGACTGACAGGGAGGAAGAAGAACCTATCTTGACTTCCACATCTCCTGAAGTGGATTCTATATTGATTTCAGGTTCAAATCCTTCAGGCAGCAGCACTTGCAGATCTGTGTTGTGACTACGGCCAAAGTTTATTGATACAAGTTTAAAATCCCAGTCGAGATGGGAATCATAGTTGACCGATAAGACATCCCCGTCGAGATTTACACTGTAACTGTCGGCAATATCCTGAGAGTAGGTTACATGTACCATATTGTCTGAGGATAGCCCCAGTTCAATATTGTGCCATGTATCAGATATATCAATTGACTCCACGTCAGAGGGCGAGAAAATTTCAGTGACAGTTTCAGCGTCACTTCTTGAACCGTCCAGATCGATGAGGAAGTACTTAGTCTCTATGTCCAGGGCGTATATGTCTGAGCCGGAGGCAAAGAAACCTATGGCAAATATTACTATGCCAAATGTGATTAGGGCACACCCGATATATAAGAGCTTTTTCATTGCACAGTCTCCTTCCTGCCGATTATCTTGCGCTTAATCCATCTGAAAAACGGCGCTATAAGCCCTGCCAACTTAACAGAGAGATATTTAGCTGCCGGTACGAGAAGCAATCCGATGCCGATGCACACAGCGCCGGCGCCCAGCAGCATAAGCCTGGGAGATATCGCCTGATACGGGAGGATGAAGCCGCCGATAATCACTGCGATGCCGCCCACAACCACAGATATCACCACTGCAAAGAGTGAGATAATAAGAGACCAGATGACTACATATACCGAGACTATTACCGCAAACAGCGAGATAAGCAGCGCCAACCAAATCGGAGAGCCGCATATTGCCAGAACTATCCACAAGGTTTTGCTGGATGACCGCTCCTTGGTGACCTTTACTTTTTGACGCATTATAGTAGTCAGCGGCAGTGACTCTTCTATCTCACGTACAATTGTGTCAAGATCGCCCATCGCAGCTACGGCTTCTTCTTCAGTGGCGCCGTCTTCCATCCTGTCGTCTATGGCCTCACTGTAGAAGTCTACCGATTTTTTGACCTCCTCATAGGGGAGGTAACCCAGCCGATGGGAGAGCTGGGACAAGAACTCACTCTTTGACATCGTTGTCCTCCTTAATGAACTGATATGCCCGCATAACATCTTCCCATTCTCCCAGAAATTCCTGAATGCGGGAAAGTCCGTTATCTGTGATGCTGTAGTATTTGCGTAGCCGCCCGTTGTGCTCAACAGAATAGACCGTAAGACACTGGGCTGCCTCAAGGCGTTTAAGTATAGGGTATAATGTGGATTCTGATATTGTGACGTATCCGCTTAGATCCTTAACTATCTGATATCCGTAGGAGTCGCCTTTGGAGAGAGCCTTGAGAACACACACGTCTAATAGACCTCGCTTTAATTGTGCATCCAATTTCATACCCCCTGTCGGACTATATTATGTAACGCATAGTATAATTTGTCAAGAGGTATTTTGATTATTTATAAAAAAGATAGGGCCGTTCTCAGGCCCTATCCATGGAAATCGTATTTAACTGATGGCGTCTTTCATGACCCTGAGGACATTATACCTGGCAATTTTGTCAATATCATCGGAACTGAATCCCTGATTTTTAAGTTCAGAGAACAGAAGTTCCATTTTTGTGCAGTCGTCAACGTCCAATTCCCCGCTAAAACCATCAAAGTCGGTGCCTATGGCCACGCATTCGATGCCGCCTACGTCTGCCATGTGCCTGGCATGGAGAGCAATACTCTGAGCGGATGTTTTCCTGGAACTTGTATCTGATTCTATAAAGCCGGGAAGGAAGTTGAGACCGGCGACGCCGCCTTTATCCGCCAGGGAGCGTATCATCTCGTCGGTGAGATTCCTTGGGCTTGGGGACAGGGCGCGACAGTTAGAATGGGAGGCGATAAAAGGCTTCTGACATATTTGCGATACGTCCCAGAAACCGCCGTCGGACAAATGGGATACGTCCACAAGTATGCCGATGTCCTGCATATATCGCACGGCGTCTTTGCCAAAAGGCTTGAGTCCAAGCGACATCTCCTCAGGATTTTTGGAGTTGGGATAGCCAAAGCAGTTCTCCATATTCCAGGTTAAAGCAATTGCCCGAAAACCCTGGTCATGAAATTTCCGCAGCATGTCTAAGTCGCCGTTAACAGCCCTTCCGTCCTCCATTGTAAGTACAGCTGAAGATATTCCGCGAGACATGTTTGCAGATATCTCATTACTGCTCCTTGCAAATTCAACGCCAGAATACTTTTCGATTGACGATATAAATATGTCTCTCATGCGCTCTATAAATTCAAGATCGCTTATGTCCTCGCTTATCCCTTCTCTGGCAAAAGAACTTCTGGGAGGAAGAAACACAGCAAAAAATTGTGCAGCCACGTGGTTATCCATCCTCCTAAGATCAAGAGCCGCCTCCGGCAGGGATAATATACCGTCAGGAGCGTTTGTAGAAAAAGCCGTCAATAATGTATCACAGTGCATATCTATGTAAGTCATATTTCCTCCAGATAAAAAGAGAGTTTTATATGATTATACCACAAAGACCTGACTTGCCAAGAGGTGAGAAAAAATGTCGGTGCAAATTCAGATAACTTTGTTATCCAGCCTGCATGAAATCCGTCCGGATTTATCTCCAGACGGATTTCACTGTGTTACGGTAATTTAGGGCAAAAGTGCGGACAGATGCTCCCGTGCGAGAGAGACGACACCGTCGAAATTTACATAGGGGTTATAAGTTTCTTCAAGCCGATCGTGATAGAATTTTGCCTCCTTGAGAGCAAGTATCGCCTCGTCCTGCAATGCCTGAGCCAGACGTGATTTCCTTCGGATTTCTCCTTTGAGTGAGGCGACTTTGTCTCGATCAGGTATTGCGTCCAGTCGTATATGGCGAAACGGTTTTGACGGATATGGGGATTTTGAAGTTTGACTCACAAATGCCAGTTTTAACTCAGGAAGTATCAGATGCTCAGTTACATCAGGAAAGATCGGAGACTGACAGCATATTATATCCCATCCTCTTTCGACTGCTGCGGCTGCAACAGCTTCTATTACGTAATGGGATAGACCAAGGCTGTTATCTAAGAGGTATATACGTTGGGCCAGTGATTCGACAGTGTCGAAGAAATAAACGGGGCCTTTACAAGTGATGGCGCTTATGAAACGTCTTGTTACTTTACCGGAGCTTTTGCCGGAATTTTTAATTTCTTTACTTATTATTCCTCTGATACGCCTCTCAGCAATTTTTACAGTATCAGCAGATGCGGTATCAGGTAATGTCTCCATAACTGAAGACATCGCTGAGATTAATTTAAAGGCTTTAGCATAGCACCCTTTGTATGCTTTTGTGTATTCGGACACTTTTTCCCGTTCCTGCTGGAGTGAAGACAAATTGTAAAAAGTGTTGAGGCTCACGTAATTACCGGCTGTGCCTGCGTATACAGGCTCCATTACGTGGGGCGATGTTCCATCCACATATCCTGTTTTGAGGGTAGGGAAGTAGACCCCATCAAGCGACTCTGGATCGCCGGAACAGTAGATGTATTCCACAGGCAGTCCCGCCTCGTGGATACCCGAGGCAATTATACGCATAAAAGTTGATTTTCCGCTCCCCGGTCCGCTTTTAATAATAAATAGCGAGTCGGAGTTTGGATCAACAAAATCTTCGTATAGAGAATAAAAACCGGAGGGAGAGTTGGAACCCAGAAAAAAACGGGCTTCAAGATTCGATTCCATATATGTAAGACCCTTTCATATTTGTTATAAGCGAAAAATAGCTTCAATCATAAATATGTTCGGGACATGTAGAACGCTCCGGAAAGTGCAAATTAATAATATTTATAAATAGGGTGAAAGTTTCAAACTTTCACCCTATTTATAAATATTATTATCTAATTGTGACTTGGCGGTATACAACTTCTGATATAATTAAAATTTGATACAAGCAGAAAAGCAGAATTCCTTTATGGAACATAACGGAACGCAACTGTATACATATTGGAACACGCTGCTATATCCACAAGTTTTTCTATGGTTTTCTATGGTATTTTTTATATGCGAAAGCATAGAAAAAATACCATTGCCGCTTTTGGCGGCACGGCCATAGAATCAAAGCGCGTGGGCTGAGACGGCCCACATGCGCGAAACTTCATGCGCCCCGTTCTTTTGCCTTTTTCATGGCGCGCCCCATGACGCATGAAGTTTTATATACCTTTATATTTTCTCCTTGTTGCCAGACCGCCTCTTATGTGCCTTTCGGCCTTATTGTACTCCAAGACTTCCTTGACCTGATCATAGAGTGCTTTGTCAATTGTCTCAAGACGCTCGCTCAGATCCTTGTGGACGGTGCTCTTTGATACGCCAAACTGTCTTGCCGCGGCACGGACTGTCGCGCGGTTTTCTATAATGTATTCCGCGAGCTCCAAAGCGCGCTCTTCGATGTTGGTCCTCAATATCACCACTCCTGGAAAATCACTGTAGTCAATGATATGCTCAGAAAGCGGAGATTATGAAAGGGAAAATTGCTACTGGTTGTTGCCGGACAGATACTCTAATGCCATAAGATATCCATCAAAGCCCAATCCTTTTATGGTTTTGACACATGCCTGACGTATATAGGATATTTTTCTGAAATTATCGCGTGTGTCGGGATCGGAAATGTGGACTTCCACTGTGGGAATGCCTACAGCCTTTACTGCGTCTAAAAGAGCGACACTGGTGTGGGTGTAGGCAGCTGGATTTATAACTATGCCGTCAAATTTACCGTAGGCTTCCTGTATTGCGTCGACAATGGCACCTTCGTGGTTTGATTGAAAAAATTCCACATCGATATTTAGCTGAATGGCTTTTGACTTTATAAGGTCAATAAGCTGACTGTATGTTTGACTCCCGTAAATTTCAGGCTCACGTATGCCCAACATATTTATGTTAGGACCGTTAATTACTAATATTCTCATTAAACTCCCTCCATATGGCCAGCGCAGTTTCATGTACAGGCGTACGGTTATCAACGAGTACGTCCATAAATTTTTCATACATTGGTTTGCGGATACTATACATAGACAAAAGCCCGCCTGGTCCTGTGGACAGCGGCCTGCCTTCCGTAGCCAGGAGCTCAAGGGGACGGGACAGACAGTATACACGTCCGTTTTGATGGAGAAGACTGTAGTTTTCGGGGACCGTCACGACACCTCCGCCGGTGGCAATGATTTTACCGCCATGACCGCAGATCTCGGTGAGAGCCCTGGTCTCAATTTTGCGGAATTCTTTTTCGCCATGTGAGAGGATAAACTGCTCTGGGGATGTGCCGAATTCGTCTTCAATATAGCGATCCATATCCACAAGCTCCCTGCCGGTAAGTTTGGAGAGAGCCTGCCCCACGGAGCTTTTGCCGCTGCCAGGCATACCGATTATAACTATATTTGTGTTGTCCATAAACAGTTTAGAAGCTATTGAGTCTATAACAGAGTCATCTATTTTACGCCCTGTAAAGAGTTCCTCAGCGGCTTTTGCCTGCGCTACCAACATAAATAGACCGCCTGAACAGGGAATAGAGCGGCTGGCGGCGTCCATAAGCAGGCCGGTGCGGAGAGGATTATATACTACATCCATAACGCCTGTGCAGTTGGGAAAGAGGTCAAGAGAAACTGGAGAGGCAGGACAGTTGGGATACATGCCTACAGGAGTTGTATTGACGATTATTTCTGCGTCAGAGTGACGGTCAAGATTTCCGTAGTTATTTTCACCTGAACGCGAGATAATCACAACTTCACTGGCGCCAAGACTCTTGGCGGCGGCAGTTGCAGTGCGGGATGTGCCTCCGGAACCAAGAATAAGGACTTTTTTCCCGTTAAAATCTATTCCTGCGCGCTTTACCGCGTATTCAAACCCATATTTGTCGGTGTTGTAGGCGTGAAGTCCATCGCCCCTGGGAACTATGGTATTTACGGCGCCTATCTCATCGGCCTCGCTGTCGACATATGTACAGCTGGGGATTACATCACGCTTATATGGGATTGTGATATTAAGACCGCCAATATCCTGCCGGATTAGGAATGATTTCAACTCTTCAGGTTCTAATTCTATAAGTTTGTACTCAGGGCAGCCCAGAGCTCTATGAATTTGAACTGAAAAACTGTGACCGAGCTTTCGACCCAACAGGCCATATATTTTACTATTGCTCATATTTCAATATAATTACCTAAATATTTAAAACTGCTGCAACCCTGTTCAAGACTCTCCAACATATCGACTACCCTCGGGTCATGGATGCTGGCTTCGATTTCAAAAAAGAACAGAAATTCAAAGTCGTGTCCTATAAGAGGACAGCTCTCAAGTTTTATGAGATTTATTTCAAGCGCCGCAATCTGTGCAAGAATATCGTATAAAGCGCCGGGCTTATGCTCACAGGTGAGTACAAGCGTTATCCTGTTGGCTCCAGGATAAACAACAGGGTCTTTTGCTATACATATAAAACGAGTGTAATTATTATCGCTGTTTTGAATATTGATTCCACGTATGGGTTCGAGGCCATAGAGAGCGGCGCAATTATCCGAGGATATGGCTGCTATGCCGCGTTTGGGCGACTGGGCAACCAACTTTGCGGCCATAGCGGTGTTGGCGCAGGGAATAGACTGTACTCTGTCGCCAAGAGACTTAAGGAAATTGCTGCATTGTCCCAGGGCCTGCTCATGGGAGTGTATTTCTGTAATTTCATCCAGAGTAACACCCGGCTTCGTCAGAAGCTCATGACGGATACAGAGCCTTTCACCGCGGACTATTGACACATTGTGCTTGTCCAGCAAATCGTAAACAGCTCTAACAGAACCGTTGGAGCTATTTTCAATTGGAAGAACTCCGAACTGGCACATGCCCTTTTCAACGGCGTCAAAAACGCCATCGAAGGATTTAAAAAAAACTATATCCCCCCGTGGGAACATTTTATCTGCCGCCATTTGTGAATATGCTCCCTCTACGCCTTGGCAAGCGATCAGACCGTCAGATGGAAATAATTTCGGAGTGGATTTCAGAGACTGATCAATAATGCTTCGCACTTTGGAGCCCTGGGAATAGAGACTGCGCTGATAAGTGCGGCCCAATTCAAAGAGAACATTAAACAACCGGTGAGTATACATGGACATATTTCCGCTTTTGCCGGTCATATCCCGCAAAATTTCGCGTTCGCGCCCCTTGTTGAGAATTGGCATAGAATGCAGTGACTTATACTCCGCAACCTCCTTTGACAGCTCCATACGCTTTAAAAATAGCTCTAAAAGTTCATTGTCCAAGTCATCTATCTTATTGCGAATATCTGACAACTCCATCTATTTTTCCTCCAAAATAAAATCTAAGATAACTGATGCTGTAACAGCCTCTATAACTGGTACGGCTCTTAAAGCGATACACGGGTCATGCCTGCCGTGCACTGTGAGCTCTGCGGGTTCCATTCTTGAAAGGCTTACAGTCTGCTGGGTGCGGCTGATAGATGCGGTCGGTTTGACTGCTGCTCTGAGCACAATTGGCATACCCGTGGTTATTCCGCCAAGTATGCCTCCGCTGTCGTTTTTTGAGGCAGATACATTTCCGCATTCAATGATAAATGGGTCGTTGTTCTCAGAACCGCGCTTTTGAGAGCCGGCAAAACCTGAACCAAATTCCAGGCCCTTAATTGCGGGTATTCCAAAAATTGCTGACGCAAGACGGTTCTCAATACCGTCAAACATCGGGTTGCCCAGCCCTGGGGGAAGGCCTATGGCGGCGCATTCGATTACACCGCCCACTGAATCCAGATCTTTGGAGGCCTGGGATATCAATTGCGACATCTGTATTCCCGCCGCATCGCTGATTACAGGGATTGACTTACCTGCGATCTGCCTGAAGAGCTCGTTTGATGGATGCAGAGGAAATGAAAAATCGCATATGCTGCCGACAGAATAGAGGTGAGCCCCGACGTATATACCCTTTGTAGATAGAAATTGCTTTGCAATCCCGCCGGCTATACATAACGGCGCTGTAAGACGGCCGGAAAAGTGACCGCTTCCGCGCATATCTACACTGTCTCCAAAACGTGCTCTGGCTGTAAAATCAGCGTGGGATGGGCGCGGCTTATCCCACAGCTCTGAGTAATCTTTAGAGCGTGTATCAGTATTTTCTATTATAGCGCAAATAGGAAAACCATTAGTCGTTGTGCCGTTGATACCTGCGAGAAAGACAGGCGTATCAGCCTCTTTGCGCCGGGTGGTTAAGTCGCTGCTCCCAGGACGGCGTCTATCCATAAACTGCTGCAATTCATCCATATCCAGCTCTATACCGGCTGGAAGTCCGCTGATAACAACGCCAATGGCTTTGCCGTGGGATTCGCCAAAAACAGATACTTTAAAATTTTTCCCAAATTCAGATGACATTGGCGATACCTCCTAATGCTCTGAAATCTCTGAAGAATTCAGGATAAGATTTTTCTACGGCCTGAGCTCCAACAATAGTTACAGGACTCTGGCAAAAGGCGCCGGCAATTGCTGCAGCCATGACGATCCGGTGATCGTTGCAACCGTTGACTATTCCGCCGGAAAGTCCTCCGCCAGAGACTATAAGTCCGTCCGGCAGCTCAAGGCAATGCCCACCCAGGGAGGATAGCATGGACGATGTTGCGGCGAGACGATCGCTCTCTTTTAGCCGGAGTCTGGCGCCGCCGTAAAAGCGAGTCTCGCCGCGGGCAAAGGCGGCGGTAACGGCTAATATAGGCAAAAGGTCCGGTATATTTGATATATCTATTTCCAGGGAACTGAGGTCACCGCATTTTACAGTGACAAAATTCTCATCAGATACGACGTGGGCTCCAAAACTGTGAAGGATTGACGTAATTTTTTTATCTCCTTGAAGTGAAGTGCTGGAGAGGCCAGACATTTGAATGTCGCCACCGAGGGCTCCGGCGGCCAGGAAAAAGGCGCCATTGGACCAGTCGCCTTCGGCTGATATGCAGAGTGGGGACTTATACTGTGAATCTGCCGGTACAAGCCATCCATTTGCGGTGCCAGCGACTTTTACGCCGAAGCTGTTCATTGTAGAGACAGTCATATCCACATAGGACGAGGACTCAAGGACTGTCGTCAACTGGATACCGCCACCACCTGAGAGCGGAAGAGACAGGAGTATTCCGGATATATACTGGGAACTTATATTTCCAGGTATTAAAAACTCTCCGCCTGACATACGGCCGCTGATAGAAAAGGGGAGTTTATCCGAGGAAAAGTTTACTCCATGACTGCCCATGGCGCTCATAAGTTCACTGATGGGTCTATCAGGGAGTTTGCCAGAGCCTGAAAAGTATCCACTGCCGCAGGCGGCAGCAACTACAGGCAGGAGAAATCGGAGAGTAGATCCGCTCTCACAACAATCGCACACAGGAGAGAGTGTGAAATTTTCAGGCGAAGCAACGAGAAAGTATTCACTCTCACGTGTAATATTCGCACCCATGGAACGGAGAACTCCTGCGGTGGCATCGATGTCCTTTGACGTATCGGTAATATGTATTTTGGTGGTTTCCCCAGCGCATAATCCGGCGCATATCAGAAGCCTGTGTGCATCGGACTTTGATGAGATTGCAGAGATTTTTCCGGAAAGGGGCGACGGAGTTATGGTTATATCCATAGTTACCTCTTATCTATATAGTAATTTTACCGCTGAGCGCCCAAACTGATGATGTCGAAAAGCTCAGGGACTTTTATTGTCATCAGTTCACACTGTCCAATACGCTTTGGGACAACAATTGTTATATTGTCGCCGCTGCGCTTTTTATCAGATAGCGCCGCATTATACAGATCTTCTGGATCGTAGTCTGTATAGGTTGGCAGCCCGTTGCGTATAAGGCATTTTTCAATTCTATCGGTTGTGCCGTTCTCTGTAAATCCCATTCTTTCACCAGCCTGAGACATCATTACCATACCTACGGCGACGGCGTGGCCATGGGGGAAAGTGTATCCGCTGAGATTTTCTATAGCGTGGCCGATAGTGTGTCCCAGGTTTAAAAGCCTCCTGACAGAGTTATCGTGTTCGTCCTCTTCTACAAGTCGGCCCTTGATAGCAACGCACTCTGACACCAGTTGGGCAATAGATTCTCTAACTTCCCCGCGCTCAAAAACATCAAATATACGTTCGCTGGTGAGCACTCCATATTTTATTGCTTCGGCTGCTCCATCGGCGAAAATATCTGGCGCCAACGTACTGAAAGTATTTATATCGCATATTACCGAGGAAGGCTGAAGAAAAACGCCAGCCAGATTTTTGCCTGACGACAGGTCTACGGCTGTTTTTCCGCCTACTGAAGAATCTACGGCGGCTAAAAGAGTAGTGGGAATTTGGACGTATTTTATTCCGCGCATATAGACGCCAGCTGCAAAACCAGTTATGTCTCCAGTTACGCCTCCGCCCAGAGCGATTGCTATATCGGACCTGGTGAGACCGTTATCGGCAAAGGATTCCAATATCTCTGAGAGCACATGAAGATTTTTGGAGCTTTCACCTGCGGGAAAAACAAAACTTATGGGATCAAAACCTGCATCCTCCAGACTTTTCATTACAGGTTGCAGATACAGCTTCTCGACATTTGAGTCGGTGACGACAGCTGCACGGCATTTTCCGACTACCTGAGATATAATTTTGCCGCATTCTGCGGTTAAATTTGAGCCGATATGGACGGCATAACCGTTGCCGGCATTTATGTTGACCGAGAATTCATCCATATTATTTGCCTCCGGCTGTAGCTTTAAGTTGACGCCCATTCTTTAAAAGTTCACGGAGACTATCGGTGTCGTTTGCTTTAAGAGCGTTCATATATTCGTTTAAGTGGCTGATAAAAGTATCAAGCTCAGATATGAGATTGTCTCTGTTGGCGGAGAACAGCTCAGTCCACATGTTTTCATCAAGCCTTGCCACACGGGTCATGTCATTGAAACTGCCGGCAGAAAATCCCATATGAGTTTGAGCAGTTGGGGATTTAACATAGGCGCTGGAGGAGATATGCGCCAGCTGCGATGTATATGCAATGATCCTGTCATGCTCTTCGGGTGTTGAGAAAGTAATTACGCCAAAACCTATGGACAGGAAGAACGATTTTAACTTGTCAAGGACGATTATATTTGAATTTTCATCCGGCGTTAGTATCATAGATGCGCCTACAAAAAGTTCGGTGTCCGCATTGGCAAATCCGCTTAATTCTTTGCCGGCCATTGGGTGACCGCCGATATATGAGAAACCATATTTCTGTGCAAGAGGAGCTATTGCAGAGCAGATAACACGCTTAACGCCGCACAGATCGCAGAGTATTGTATTACTTGATATTTTCGGGGCAGTTTCTTCAGCCCATTTGAGCAGAGCCGATGGGGGCAGTGCGGCTAACAACAGATCGCAGTCTTTAAGATTGTCCTCAGTAAGCGGTGCGTCAATTGAACCTGACATTGTAGCCATGGTCATTGTCTCGTTATCTTTGTCTATTCCGTAAACTGTATGTTCTGTACGGACTTTGATGCTTTTAGCCATGGAACCGCCTATCAGCCCAAGGCCGACTATACCTACAGTCATCCCACTTCCTCCTCGTTTATCCAACACGTCTCATGTATTATCTGAAGTTTTTTTGCCAGTGACTCAAATGCCTCAGGCTTTAGAGATTGAGGACCGTCGCACAGCGCATGTTCCGGATCGTTGTGAACCTCGATAATCAGGCCGTCGGCTCCAGCGGCAACCGCAGCGCAGGAAAGGGGCGCTACAAGTGTGCTTCTTCCGGCAGAATGACTAGGATCTACTATGATTGGAAGGTGTGAGAGCTTTTTTAAAACAGGGACAGCAGACACGTCCATGGTATTTCTCGTGTATGTCTCAAATGTTCTGATTCCTCTCTCACAGAGGACGACGTTCATATTGCCGCCAGCCATTATATACTCTGCGCTCATCAACAGCTCTTCATAGGTAGCTGAAAGACCGCGTTTTAAAAGTATTGGCTTGTCTACGGTACCCAGCAGCTTTAATAATTCAAAATTTTGCATATTCCTGGCGCCAACCTGTATCATATCCACATCGTCGAAAAGCTCCAACTGAGAGGCATCCATTATTTCTGTGACTATAGGCAGCCCTGTCTCCTCTTTTGCCAGCTTCAAAAGCCGTATGCCTTCACCGCGAAGACCCTGGAATGAGTATGGCGAAGTTCGCGGCTTAAAAGCGCCTCCTCTTAAAATAGTGGCTCCGCTGGCCTTTACGCTTTTAGCTACGGATATTATCTGCTCTTCGGATTCAACAGAACAGGGGCCGGCTATAAGTGTGAGATTGCCACCTCCAATAGTGATGTTGCCAACTTTAATTACAGAATCCTGTGGATGGAATTTTCTGTTGGCATTTTTGTATGGCTCCTGTATCCTCTTGACATCCTCAACTATATCCAGGGCATTCAGCAGATCGATATCTATTGATGAGGTGTCACCCACAAGACCTAAAATTGTCTGGTGTACGCCTACGGTAGGGTGAATCTCAATCCCTTTGGCCTGAAGCCAGGAGACAAGACTGTCAAGTTGTGTTTTATTTGGATTTTCTTTTAAAATTACTACCATGTTTTTCCCTCCCGAAATATCGCCAAAAAAAGCCTCGCAGCGGTTTAGCTGCGAGGCTTACAAGCGTTATATTATCCTATCTTGCACCTTTATTCAGCCAAACCAGAAAAAGCCTTACCTCCAAAAAAGTAGGTAAAGCTAAAGCTGAAGCCAAAATAAAGATTTTCAATTTTTCGGGACATGTTGTTCATGGCTACCCCTCAAAATCACTGTAGGATATCTTGTAAAAAATAATATCACGCCTGACTTTTTCTGTAAAGGGGCAGTGTTGCCTAAAAGAATATGGCGTAATTCGCTGTAGTTTCGGCGTTATATACAAAACTATAAATAGTTATTGACAAACAGAGCTATATAAGTTATCTTTCTATTGTAAGATAGTTAGTTAGTTAACTAACAAACTGGCGGAGGTGTAGAGCGGTTGAATATTGACACAAATGGAGAGATACCGATCTTTATCCAGATAGCTGAACAACTGGAGGATTCCATATTTACAGGCGTGTTTCAGGAAGAAGAAAAAATACCATCTACCAATGAGATATCCGCACTTTTTAATATCAATCCGCACACAGTGCTAAAGGGTATGAACATGTTGGTGGACCAGGGAATTATTTATAAAAAAAGGGGACTTGGTATGTACGTAAAGGAGGGGGCAGTTCAAAAAATACGGACAAAGAGACAGGGAGAATTTCTGACTAAATATATTGAACCTCTTGTAAAAGAGGCGAATAAACTCAGTATATCAAAGAAAAATCTTCTGGAGTTGATTGAGAGAGGTTATGACAATGGCGGGAATTGAAATAAATGGTGTTACAAAAAGTTTTGAAGATATTAAAGCTCTGGATAATGTGACAGTGACATTTGAGCCGGAAAAAATATACGGTTTTTTAGGTAGAAATGGCGCAGGAAAATCAACACTGATAAACATAATTGCAAACAGGCTCTTTGCAGACAGCGGAAGCATAATGATTGACGGAAGGCCATCAGCTGAGAATATGAGTATACATGATAAAATTTTCTGCATGAGCGAAGCCGATCTTTATGATGATTCCATGAGGATAAGGGATATTTTTAAGTGGACAGGTAGATTCTACGATAATTTTGATATAGATAAGGCTTTAGAAATATCGAAAAAATTTGAACTGGATACGGGAAAACGATTCAAAACCTTATCTAAAGGATATCAGTCTATTTTTAAATTGACTGTGGCACTGTCCCTTAATGTGCCTTACTTAATCTTTGACGAACCAGTGTTGGGTTTAGACGCAAATCACAGGGAGATGTTCTACGATATAATGCTGCGAGAGTACGCACAATCGCCTCGGACGATAATTATCGCGACCCATCTTATTGAAGAGGTCTCTGGGATGATTGAGGATGTGGTGCTTATAGACTCAGGAAAAATACTTCTCTGCGAAGAAGTGGAGAAGTTAATGGAGAAGAGCTATTGTGTTGCTGGACTTGCGTCGCAAGTTGACGATTATTGCAGAGGGAAGGAAGTCATCGGCACAGACGCATTAGGCGCTTTAAAGCAGGCATATATACTTGGCGAAAGAGAGAAAATAGTCGGAAGCGAAAGTTTACAGTTTTCTCAGGTTAATTTGCAGAAACTGTTCATAAAACTTACTGAAAAAGGAGGAGAGTCCATATGAGAAAGCTAAAAGCTGCTATTGCGTATGAGTGCCTCACTTCATTTAAGCATATATGGATATTTTATGGGATAACTTTTTCCATTGTCGGGATAATTTTAATTATTATTGGCATAAGTACTGGCGATAGCGAGGTAAGGGGAACGATCTCGCTGGAAGTAAACTCCATGGTATACGTGGGAATATTGGGAGTTCTGGGATTTAAGGAAGACTTTAAGATGCTTATGCAAAATGGGTTTACAAGAAAATATATTTTTATAGCAACACTTTCACTTTTTGCCTTTATATCGTCTATACTGTCTTTGATAGATACAATTGTCAGCAGGGTCCTCCATGAAGCCATGCTGTATGACTCGGTATTTGGCGGTTTATATGGATTCGACCAGCCATTTATTATGAACTGGCTTATACTTTTCCTTTTCTATTTGTCTGTGTGCTGCATTATGTATTTGGGGGTGCTGACGGTAAACAGATTGGGAAAACGAAAGAGCCTCGTTATCGGGTTGGGACTTTTGCTGATATTGGCGTTGCTGCTTCCGGCGATTTTCAGATATGTATTGGATAACAGTGCAAGGGATACGACAGTGGAACTGCTGCTGAAAAGTTTAGGTATTCTGCCCGGTGGCCGAGTAGCTCTGGTGAATCCATGTATTCTTTTTATCGCGCTGATAGGCGTATTTGGGCTTGCGTCGTATCTGGTGATACGGAGAACAGAACTCAAGATTTGACTTAAAAAGTAAAAGGGGCTCTTAAAAGAGCCCCTTTTACTTTTTAAAGCAATTTGTACATATTGGAATTAATACTCATAAATGCCCTCGTAGACAAGGACTGCATCGCCGGTAAGGATAATGCGCTCATCGGTGTAGTTCACAGTTAAATCTCCGCCTTCCAACTTGACTGTGATATCCTTGCCTTTCGCAAGATAGCCATTTTCAGTTGCTGCTACAACGGCGGCGCAGGCGCCGGTTCCACTGGCCTTTGTCTCACCATTGCTGCGCTCATAGACGCGCACGCGTATTGTTTCGTCGTTAACTACGCGAATAAACTCACAGTTTGTACGATCGGGGAATATATCCGCCTGTTCTATCTGGGGACCAATTTCCTGAAGATTCAGTGAGTCGATATCATCAAAGAACATGGAGCAATGGGGATTGCCTAAAGAGGAACAGGTTATTTTATAATTCCTACCGGCAATAGTCACGGGGTAGTCGATTACTACAGGCATATCGATTGTGGTTGGGATGGTCCTGGAGGCCAAACTCACCTTGCCCATGTGTGCGCTGACAGTGCTTACTCTGCCGTTACGTATATATAATTGCAGGGACTTAACACCGTCATCCGTCTGGATAGTCATGTATTCATGGCGTACAATGTTTTTATCATAGAGATATTTGGCTACACAGCGTATGGAATTGCCGGCCATCTTGCTCTCGCTGCCGTCCTGATTGAAAATACGCATTTTCGCGTCAGCGCCTGCGGAATTTTCAATGAGCACGATACCGCAGCCGCCTATACCGTAGTTTCTATCGCATACAGTTACGCACAATGACTCTGGACTTGTGATCCTCCCATCTCGGTTATCGAAAAAGATGTAGTCATTGCCGCAGCTGTGCATTTTTGCGAAGTGTACTAATTCCCTGCGGCGGCGCATATTGTTCAGGTTTACAAGCTCAGTGTTCTCATCGTTGAATCTGCTGGCGAGAGTATCCGCTATAGCTCCGGCGGTATCTAAAGAGGTGATGCACGGTATACGAAGGCGGACGGCTCTGGCGTGAAGCTCAATATAGTCTCCCATGGTATCGTCGTAAAGAGCGCCCGTATAGACAATGAAACTTATACGCCCGCTATCCATAAGTGAATAGGTGTCGGCGTCGCGCCCGACGTGGCCCACATCAATTGCCTCGATTCCAAGAGACCGGACTGCCTGGGCGGTATCAGGGGTGGCGTAAATGATCATATGAAGATCGCTGAGCTTTTTGGCCAGCTTTACAACTTCGCCAAGCTCGTGGTTTTCTACGCTCAAAAGAACGCCGTTCTTGCTGGAATTCAGAGCGCCTGTAAGATCGTAACCTGCTGCACGGAGCCCTTTGAAGAGTGCCTCATTTAATGTGCGCCCAATTCCCAGCACTTCGCCGGTGGACTTCATTTCAGGACCTAACATTGAGTTTGCATCGGTTATCTTTTCAAAAGAGAATACAGGTACTTTTATCGCATAATAGGGGGGCGTATCGCAAAGGACCTGATTATATCCTAAACTCTTAAGCGTAGCGCCCATCATTACGCGAGAAGCCACATCGACCATTGGTATACCGGTAACTTTAGAAAGATACGGCACGGTCCTGGAAGCTCTGGGATTAACCTCAATAACATAGAGCTCATTTTTGTAAATAAGATACTGGATGTTTACAAGGCCCCTTGTGCCCAGCTCAAGGGCGAGACGTTTGGAACATTCTACAACCACATTCATCATTTTATCAGTGAGATTGTATGGCGGATAGACAGCGATGGAGTCGCCGGAGTGGACACCGGCTCTCTCGATGTGTTCCATTATGCCGGGCATCAATACATCGGTGCCGTCGGATATAACGTCTACCTCCAGCTCTGTGCCGGGCATGTACTTGTCTACAAGTACAGAATTGTCCGCCTGATCGCTGCCGGAAAGAATAATACCCATATACCGGCGCACATCAGATTCGTCATGGGCAATGACCATATTTTGTCCGCCAATGACGTAAGAAGGCCGCAAGAGAACAGGATATCCAAGACTTTCTGCGGCTGAAAGAGCCTCTTCAAGGCTGTGAGTTCCCATGCCGCGCGGACGTTTTATACCCAGTTTTCCCAAAAGCGCATCAAAACGCTCTCTATCTTCAGCAAGATCGATACCTTCGGCTGAGGTGCCCAGTATTTTGATACCCTGCTTATCCAGGAAATTGGTGAGTTTTATGGCAGTCTGGCCGCCAAAAGCAACGACCACGCCGATAGGTTTTTCCACTGCTATGACGCCCATTACGTCCTCTGGACAGAGAGGTTCAAAATAGAGCCTGTCTGCGGTATCATAATCTGTAGACACAGTTTCAGGGTTATTATTTATGATAACAACGTCATAACCCAACTTTTTAAGCGTGACGGCGCAGTGAACTGAGCTGTAGTCAAATTCGATACCCTGACCGATCCTAATGGGACCTGAACCAATAACAATTACGGAATCCTTATTGCGTACGGCAGGCCTGGAATCGCATTTATCGTCGTATGAGGCATAGTAGTATGGGGTCTCCGCTTCGAATTCGGCGGCGCATGTATCCACCATCTTATAAACAGGGTCGACATGTGGAATATTGGACTGCCCGGAGATTGCCTTAAGGGCAGAGTCCGGATATCCGAACTTTTTCCCCTGGATATAGCTTTTTTCATCAATGCCTTCCTGGGATATGTGCTGCTCATACTGAGCGAGGTTTTGCAGTTTCCAGATAAACCATTTGTCGATAGTGGTAATCTCATGGATTCTGTCGACGGTGTATCCGGACTTCAGAGCCTCAAAAACTGTAAAAATCCTAAGGTCATCCATTGCGGCAAGACGGTCGTCAAGAGAATCCGGAGTTTCAGGAGCGCGATTAAGAGTCTCCTGTCCGATTTCGGCGCCGCGGATTGCCTTCATAAGGGCAGCTTCAAAAGTATGCCCTATGGCCATTACTTCACCGGTGGCCTTCATCTGAGTACCTAAACGCCTCTGGGCTCCGTGGAACTTATCAAATGGCCACTTTGGAAATTTGACTACTACATAGTCAAGAGTCGGCTCAAAACAGGCAAAAGTTTTACCGGTGATATCATTTTTTATCTCATCTAAAGTGTAACCGAGTGCTATCTTTACCGCTACCTTGGCTATTGGGTAACCGGTTGCCTTAGAAGCCAGAGCAGACGAACGTGACACACGGGGATTGACCTCAATGACAGAATATTCAAAGCTGTCAGGATTTAGAGCAAACTGGCAGTTGCAGCCGCCTTCAATTCCCATTTCGGTAATTATATCAAGGGCTGCCGTCCTAAGCATCTGGTACTCTTTGTCCGCCAGGGTTAACGCTGGCGCAACTACGATGGAGTCCCCCGTGTGTATACCGACTGGGTCAAAATTCTCCATTGAGCAGACGGTAATTACGTTGCCTGCGTGATCACGCATGACTTCAAATTCAATCTCTTTCCAACCGGCGATATACCGCTCAACAAGCACCTGAGTGATTGGAGAGGCCTCAAGGCCATTAAAAGCAACTTCACGCAGTTCCTCTGGCGAGTAAGCAACACCGCCGCCACCGCCTCCCAGAGTAAAGGCAGGGCGGATTATGACAGGATAGCCGATATTATCGGCTATTTCCAAAGCGCCGTCTACAGTATTGGTAGTTTCAGATGGCACAGTGGGCTGCCCAATGCGTGCCATGGCCTCTTTGAAAAGTTCGCGGTCTTCAGCTTTGTCAATGGCGTCGGCGTTTGTACCGATAAGCCGTACGCCGTGGCGCTCCAGGAAACCCTCATGGGCCAATTGCATTGCAATTGTAAGACCGGTCTGGCCGCCCAGGCCTGCCAAAAGACAGTCCGGTCGCTCTTTTAAGATTATCCTTTTTACAGTTTCCGTATTTAAAGGCTCCAGATATACGGCGTCAGCCATGTCACCGTCAGTCATGACAGTGGCGGGATTGGAGTTTACGAGTACCGATTTAACACCTTCGCTTTTCAATATACGGCAGGCTTGCGTACCAGCGTAGTCAAACTCGGCGGCCTGGCCGATGACGATGGGGCCTGAACCGATAACAAGTACCTTTTTTATAGTTCTATCTAAAGGCATATCATTTAACCTCCATCATCTCTATGAATCTATCAAAGGCGCCTTCACAATCCCTGGGGCCTCCGTGGGCCTCCGGATGGAACTGCATGGAAAAGGCGCGGATTTCCGGATAGTCAACGCCCTCGCATGTGCCGTCGTTGACGTTCACATATCTGAGCTTGGCGCCGATGGGCTTTAAGCTCTCGGCGTCTACAGCGTATCCGTGGTTTTGACACGTGATATATACGCGCCCCGTCTCCAGATCTTTTACAGGTTGATTGGCGCCGCGGTGGCCGAACTTCATTTTAGATGTGGTTGCGCCGGCGGCAATAGCCATCATCTGGTGACCAAGGCATATACCAAATATGGGGGCTTTGCCAAACAGCTTTTTTATTTCTTCAATGCAGCCCTGATTATCAGCTGGATCGCCAGCTCCGTTTGACAGCATTATTCCATCGGGGCAAGTGTCCAGGATCTCCTGAGCGGTAGCGTTGTATGGGAACACCTCAACGCGGCATCCACGGCGGGTGAGATTGCTTATCATGCTTCGCTTGGCGCCATAGTCGATAAAGGCCACACGAAACCGTTCGCTACCGTCTGCCTCTACAATAAAGCGGTCTTTTGTGCTGGTGTTTTTCACAGCGTCGGTTATTTTAAATTTCTGAAGTTTCTCGATGGGATATTCCTGCCCCTCGGTGGTAATCACGGCATTCATTACACCGCCGTCTCTGATCATCTGTGTCAGTTCCCTGGTGTCTATGCCGGAGATGCCTACTATCCCATGTCGCTTTAAAAAAGCGTCTACGCTCTCATCGCAGCGGAAATTGGAGGGTTTATCACAATATTCCCTTACTATAGCTCCGCGGACATGGATTCCAGAGCTCTCCATGTCCGCGTCGGCGATGCCATAATTTCCGAATTGAGGAAACGTAAATATGACCAGCTGACCGTAGTAGCTGGGATCTGTGAGGCTCTCTGCACAGCCGGTCATGCCGGTTGTAAAGACCAGTTCACCGACACTTGTGCCGGATGCGCCAAAAGAGATACCCTCATACGTCTTTCCATTTTCCAATATAAGATAAGCGTTCTGCATTTATTCTCCTCCGAAACTTATGGTTTATCCGCAAAAATGTATCTCAATGGAGAATAGTAGTTATCCTCTCCACGGCTTCCTTTGTGGCATCAGCATCGCCAAAAGCGGTAAGGCGGATATAACCTTCACCGGAGGGACCGAAGCCGGCGCCAGGTGTTGTAACAACACAGGCCTTATGCAGCAGCAGATCAAAGAAGTCCCATGAGGGCATATCGTCAGGAGTGCGGCACCATATATATGGGGCGTTGATTCCTCCGTAGACGGTGAGTCCTGCTGCCTGAAGTCCTTCACGTATAACTTTTGCATTATTAAGGTAATATGCTATTGATTCTTTTATTTGAGCCTGACCCTCAGGGGAGAAGGTGGCCTCTGCTGCGCGCTGAATTACATACGGTACACCGTTAAACTTTGTGCCCTGACGTCTGTTCCAAAGGGCGTTGAGAGATGCGCCGCCGCGCTCCAATGCCTTTGGTATGACTGTATAGGCGCATCGATTACCGGTAAATCCGGCGGTCTTTGAGAATGAACGGAACTCAATAGCGCAAGTTTTAGCTCCGGGAACTTCATATATGCTGTGGGGAATACCTGGCTCAGAGATAAATGCCTCATAGGCGCTATCGTAGAGTATGATACTGCCATGTTCATTTGCATAATCCACCCAGACCTTAAGCTGCTCTACAGTTGCGGCAGTTCCAGTGGGATTATTAGGCGAACAGATATATATAAGGTCGGGAATACGTTTTTCCGGAAGCGAAGGAAAGAAACCGTTCTCTGCCGTACAGGGCAGATACACAAGATTTGTCCACTTCTCACCGTCATAGTCCCCAGCACGCCCAGCCATAGCATTGGTATCAACATAAACAGGGTAGACAGGGTCGCAGACAGCAACTACATTATCAACTGAAAATATATCGCCTATATTTCCGCAGTCAGATTTTGCCCCGTCAGACACAAAAATCTCATCGTCAGCTATATCAACGCCGTTTGCTTTATAATTATCCCTGATAGCAAAACGTATAAAATCATATGCACCGCAGGTCTCTTCACAGTAACCTCGGAAAGTCTCCTTGTGTCCCATCTCCTCGGTTGCCTTGTGCATCGCTTCTACCACAACAGGAGCAAGCGGCAGTGTGACATCTCCAATACCCATACGTATAAGAGGCATAGGAGGATTTTGAGCTGCGAAAGCTTTTGTGCGTCGCCCAATCTCCGGAAAGAGGTAACCGCCTGGAAGTTTGAGGAAATTTTCGTTTACTTTAACCATATATTTCTCTCCTTATCCTGATCCCAAAAAGCAAAACGCCATTTGTTTACGTAAAAAAAAACAAAAGTATCACCACAATGGAACTGGACACCTTTGCCGTCTCAATCATAGAAATTATATATTTTGCGGTATCAAATGTCAACAAAAGAGAGATTAAACTAAGAGGAATATTCTTCATTTGTTTGAAATGACGAACAAATTATTTATAAAAATCACAAATTGTACAGAAGGACATAGAAATATAACTCAGTGGCCTGGACAATCATCCAGGCCACTGAGAAAACGTATGTAATTAATTACAGTTCGGCATCAATTTCGTCATCTACTTCATCTTCAGCCTCTGCTTTGGCAATATCAGCCTCGACATTTGCATTGTTTCCAACCTCTATAGCGAGAGCTCGTGCTTTCCATTTGCCAGAGGTGTAGCGAAGGCTCATGAGCAGGGACCTGATAAGCTGATCTAATGCAAGTGCTATCCATGCGCCCCAGAGTCCAAGATCCAGGACGTTAACCAGAAGAAGAGCAAGTCCGCTTCTGACGCCGATAACGGTTATAAACATGACTATAGCGGTGTAACGTGTATCGCCGGCGCCGCGAAGTCCGCCTGATACAATAAACTGATCTGCCTGGAAAGGCTGAGTTGCAGCTATTAACATCAGTATTTGGCCGCCCATTATAATAACATCTTCGGTGTTGTTGTAAAGGCCAACTATCTGTCTGCCAAACAGGACAAAGATAAGAGCCACGACCATGGATATTGCGATACCAAGCCTTCGGGCGACACTTACGTATATTATGGCCATATCCTCTCTGCGCTTGCCAAGACTCTGACCCATAAGAGTTGTAGCAGCGTTTGCAGTGGCCTGACCAATCATAAAGCTCAACGCCTGGATGTTTATACACACATGGTGAGTTGCATACATTGTGTCTCCAAGGCTGGCAACTGTCCTGTTGTATATGATAATACCGGCGCGCATAAAGAGCTGTTCAATCATGGAAGGCATGCCAATGCTAATAACATTGCTCATTATCTTCCTATCAAATTTGAATTTTGTCTTAAGGTCAAGGTAGACATAATGCCTTTTTCCAAGGGCAACACCCACTGCAATGAAGAAAGCGACGGTCTGGCCAATAATAGTGGCCCAGGAAGCGCCGGCAACACCCATGCGCGGGAAACCGCCATGGCCATAAATCATGAGGTAGTTAAAAATAAAGTTTACTACATTGGCTACCGTGTTGTAAACCATTGGAGTTTTTGTATCGCCAATACCTCTGAGGGCTGCTGTAACTGTAAAGCCCATACACAATGGTATGAAACCGTACATTTGAATTCTCAGGTACTCAGTACCATATGCCAACGTCTGGGCGCTGATGGCCTCGGAACTCATGAATCTGATGAGCCATTCCCCTGAAAAAAGGCCGATCACCATGAAGAGCGTTGACATTATGAAATTGAGTATCAGAGCATGCTTAAAAACAAGATTTGCACGTTCTCTGTTGTTTTGTCCGCGGCATCTGGCAATTACGGCTGTGGCGCCTACGTTCATTGCCTGAATCATAGTCATAAGCAAGAACTTCGGCTGCATTGCAATACCGACAGCGGCTAAGGCCATAACGCCTTCTTCTCCGGGCAGACGTCCCACCATTATCTGATCCGCCATACTGGTGAGCTGAGTGAGTATCAGCTCGACAAGGCTTGGCGCAGCTATAACGGCGACATCCCGGATTAACCTTTTGTTTGTGACTCCTTCTGGTAACGGAGGACGCTTTATCCGCCCAGAACTTCCACTTCCGATCTCTCCGTAGGGCAAACCGTCCAGAGCTGTTTGGACAGTACGCCCTTCTGCGTGTGATTTTGCCATGTGATCCCTACCTTCTAAAGTTAAAGTTAATGAGCAATAAATACTCTATCACTTTCTGCCAAAAATGCAACATGTAAATTATGATTTTTTGTACTATTTTTTATAATTATGTGGTTCGACAATGGACTGATTAAAATTTGTGTGCTATAATAAAGATAAAATGTAAGAAAATGAATTAATTCTTTTTTCTAAATATGAGAAAATATGGAAGAAGTGCATGTGATGAAAAAATTTACAGGCATATTGATGTGCATCATTCTGCTGGGAACTATTGGAATCGGAACTGCTTTTGCGGCAGAGCCTGGTTACAGTGTTCTTCCTGAATCTGGGTGGGCCAGAGATGCTATCGTGTCAGCATATGAGTACGGTCTTATGGATGGAATGGACGGAAATGTCTTTGGCTGCGGCAGAGAGATGAGCCGCGCTGAATTTGTAACTGTATTGGTTAGAATGTTCGATTGGGACATTGATGATGGTCAGGATGAATTTGAAGATATCGCCGGCCATTGGGCGAGAGGATACATAAATGCTGCTGCAGAACACGGCGCAGTAACTTCTGGTGGAAACTTCCGTCCAAATGATCCGATAACAAGACGCGAGATGGCGGTAATGCTTGTAGATGCGCTGGGGTTTGGCCAGATAGCGCAGGCTGCTGAAGACTGGAATATGCCCTTTAATGATGTGGACCAGGATAAAGGATACATTGCTGTTGCCTATGACATCGGGATGACCAATGGAATGACCGATACCACTTTTGAACCTGAACGCACAGCAATACGTGAACAGGCTGCGGCAATGTTGGTGCGAGTGTATGAAAGGTACATATCTACAACTCAGTGGAGCCATGCGTTTTACGCTATCTCCTCTTATGATCAACTGGAACTTGCAAAAGAGTTTGATGCAGTTACCCTTGGCTGGAGCCGTATGGTATATGACGGTGAAACAGCCCCATATCTCAATACAACGACTTCAGGGGGCAATGAGTACTATATCCCATCAGGGTATTCGTCTGTTATTACCGAACTTGAAAACGCAGGTGTAGAGCTGAAACTTGGAGTCTTTATGACCACATCGGGAAATTTGTCGCCGATGCTGTCAAATACCCAGGCCAGGTCCCAGGCGGTTGATGCGATAATTGCAGAGGCTACCAGAGTATATCCAGAGCTGGGATATTCTCCATATTCTGGTGTGACCATAGACTTCGAGGGATTACGCAATGCACAGAAGGATGATTTTACAGCGTTTATTGAGGAGCTTTCCGCAGAGCTCAAGGCGCTGGATATGACGCTTTATGTAATGGTAATGCCGGCTACACAAGATGGCATTTACTATGACGGCTACGATTACAGGAGCCTGGGAGAGTCTGCTGATAAGATTATACTTATGGCGCATGATTATGCGGCCACGGACCTTACAGGTTTTTTAAACTCCAGTTACTATAGAAACACCGCGCTGACGCCTATTGAATCAGTGTATTATTCGCTGAGAGCGGCCTGTGATGAAAATACGGGTGTTGCCGACAGGTCTAAACTGGCCCTTGCGGTAAGTATGTCAAGCCTTGCTTGGGAGACCGATGCCCAAGGACTTCTGACTAATGCCACGCCAATGAGGCCTACTATGTCTACCATATATTCACGCCTTACTTCGACCGCTCAGATGGGATGGTCTGACGTATACTGGAATCCGTATGCAACGTATACCACAGAGAGCGGACAGCACATTTTCCTCTGGTATGAGGATCAGAGAAGCATCGAGGCAAAGGTTGATCTGGCGCGCATGTTTGGAATCACCAGCGTCTCCGTCTGGAGGCTCGGGCTTATTCCCGACTATGACGATCAGGGCATTTATTATAATGTTATGGATGCGATTATGTAAGGAGCCATATTATAAAGATATTTATTTTGGGTTGGTAAATGAATCACAGTGTTTTCGATCTGCCAATAGATAATCTGTAAATTTTAATTACTAAAATATCTGATAAGAAAATGGCCGCCGATTGCTTCGGCGGCCATTTTCTTATGACAGAAGATCAACGATTATACTATTTTGCGTATGTTGTATTTCGCAGCTAAATATGCCCAATTTTGATTAAAAGGACGCATTATATTCCAGTAGCCTATGCCAAGCAACGAATACTCATCGGTGAGAGCCAGCTTCGATGCGATACTGCGGACATCTTCAAACCAGACTATATGACGTTGTCCGCTCCTGTAATATTCAAAGTATGGTGACTGCGCGGCCTCATCAAACATAATCTGCGCGCCGTATCTTGCCGCACGTAGTACAGCGGTTTGATTGCCCAGATTTTCAGTCCTGGAAACACCTTGCTCATAAGGTAAAGTCCAGTCATAACCGTAGTTGGGTATGCCCATGAGAATCTTATTTGCAGGTATCTCCGAGACTGCATATTCAACTACCTGACGTACTTGATTTAGAGGTGCGACGGCCATTGGCGGGCCATAGGTATATCCCCATTCATATGTCATAAGCAGGACTGTATCTGCGATTGCACCGATTGCCGGATAGTCATGGGCTTCATATAAAATACCGGGTTGGGCGGCGTATGTTTTTGGAGCCAGATCTACATTCATAGTTAGACCGATTGGCGCAAGCCTCGCTGAGACCAGTTCTAAAAAAGAGAGATATGCCTGAGCATCTTGGCTGCTTATGTATTCAAAATCAATATCTATTCCTAAATATCCCTTTTCCTGCATTATGGAAATCAGATTATCAAGAACAGTATTTTGCAGATCAGTATCGTTCAGAAAATTCGATATATGCTCTGTAGAGAATGTACCGGTGTCGTCTATACCAGTTAACACAAGTATGGGGGCTACGTTGTAGCTATAGGCTGCTGTAATAAGGGCGGCATCATCGGGAATTATTAGCTGTCCGCTTTCCTTGAAGCCATAGGAAAAAATAGCAAGGTAAGTTAGATAAGGCAGAGAGCGGAGAAGCGTCTGCCTTTGTATATGTGGATAAGCATATCCCTTTACGGCTATTTCTCTTATTTTTCCTCCGCGAAAAGCTATGGTGAGCTGCTGCCCTGGGTATATTGTGTTGTTGAAAATAAGCTCAGGGTTGTTTTGTATAAGCTCGATGAGCGTTATGCCATGGGCGGCGGCTATGGAGGAGAGCGTATCACCACGGCGTACTGTATGAGTGATTGAAGGGAGCGTTATTATAAGTGCCTGGCCTATCACCAGAATTTGCCCCGAGGTCAGGCCGTTATCTGATTGTATGCGGCTGACGGATACACCGTATCGTCTGGCTATTGACCAGAGAGTATCTCCGCTTTTGACAATATGTATAAGCATATATTTACCTCCATATTGGTCTCTACTGACATATTATATTTTACTTTTTAGATTTTGGTGAAGATGTTAAGCTGCTGATCATAACATATATGGGGTGAATTTATGCTTGAAAAAATAAGCTACGACAGAGATGCCGCCGTGCAATACGCCCGCTTATGGGCATACTCAAGAAATCCCAGATTTTATGATTTTAATGATTTGGGAGGTGATTGTACAAATTTTGCATCCCAATGTATTTTAGCAGGCGCTGGAGTTATGAATTATTCTCCTATAGAGGGGTGGTACTATATTACAGCAAATGACCGCTCGGCCTCCTGGACGGGAGTTGAATTTCTCTATAATTTTCTTGTAAACAACAATGGCACAGGTCCGAGAGCTATTGAAATGGAACTGGCTATGGCAGAGCCTGGTGACATAATACAACTGGCGGACAGCAGTGAGGACTATTACCATACGCTTGTAGTTTTAACCCGCTGGCCGGAGATATCCGTAGCGGCACATACGCAGGATGCATTATATAGGCCGCTGGATACTTACTCGTTTTCCCGTGCCCGACTGATGCACATAAAAAATGTAGGTGTGGAAGTGTAAGAAAAACGCGCCGCAAACTGAGATCGACAATTAGCTTACTCAATTTGCAGCGCGTTAAAACTACCTGACTATTCTAATAACTTAATGCATCGATATTATACACAGCCCTGAGCTTTCATTGCCTCAGCTACCTTTAAGAATCCGGCAATGTTTGCACCAGCCATATAGTTGCCGGCCATACCGTATTCTTTCGCGGCGGAATCACAGGCGGCAAAAATGCTCTTCATGATGTCCCTCAGTTTGGCATCTACTTCTTCAAAAGTCCAGCTGTAGCGCATGGAATTCTGGCTCATCTCAAGACCAGAAGTGGCAACTCCGCCGGCGTTTGCAGCTTTTGCCGGTCCATAGAGCATGTTGTTCGCAAAATAGACCTCAATGGCTTCGGGAGTAGATGGCATGTTGGCGCCTTCAGAAACGGCATAGCAGCCATTGGCGGCCAGCTTCTCGGCGCTTGCCTTGTCTATCTCATTCTGAGTGGCGCAGGGGAGAGCAATATCGCATTTGATATCCCATATGCCAGAACAACCTTCGGTGTATGTGGAACCTGGATGAGTGGCGACGTACTCCTTAATTCTCTTGCGCTCTACTTCCTTCAACTGCTTAATTGCAGCAAAGTCCATGCCGTTAGGATCATAGACATAACCGTTGGAATCAGACATTGCCACGACTTTGGCGCCCAGCTCAGTTGCCTTCTGAAGGGCGTATATAGCCACGTTGCCGGAGCCGGAGATGACTACTGTCTGGCCTTCAAAGCTCTTGCCGTTGGCACGGAGCATCTCGTCGGTAAAATAGCAGAGGCCATAACCTGTGGCCTCGGTACGCACCAGAGAGCCGCCGTATGTGAGACCCTTGCCGGTGAGAATTCCACCGGACTCGCCGGTAATCTTCTTGTACTGGCCGTACATATAGCCGATTTCACGGGCGCCAACACCGATATCTCCGGCAGGCACGTCTATATCATGTCCGATATGACGATAGAGCTCAGTCATGAAGCTCTGGCAGAAACGCATAATCTCGTTATCTGACTTTCCCTTTGGATCAAAATCAGAACCGCCTTTTGCGCCGCCCATGGGCAGAGTTGTGAGGCTGTTTTTAAATATCTGCTCAAAGCCCAGGAATTTGATTATTCCGAGATATACTGATGGGTGAAGCCTCAGGCCTCCCTTATATGGGCCGATAGCAGAATTAAACTGAACGCGGAAACCGCGATTTACCTGGATCTTGCCATTGTCGTCAACCCAGGGCACACGGAAGATTATCTGGCGCTCCGGCTCAACGATACGCTCGACAACATTGGCTTCTACCAGATCAGGACGGGCATCAATAACAGGCTCGAGAGTCTCGAGAACCTCTGTTACAGCCTGGATAAATTCTGGCTCAGCAGGATTGCGGCGCTTGACAGTTTCAAGTACGCCAAGAAGGTACTGGTTTTTCATTTATGCAGCCTCCAAACAAAAAATTTATTACATGTTAAATAATGGAAAACGGCAAAAACGGCGCAGACGAATCTGCGACGCCTTTGCCGTAAATCTTTTGATATTTTATAACAGCAATCATGTATTTGTCAAGCACAGGTGTAAAGTTTTTGAATAATAATTGAATATCTAATTGCAAATGCAACAACAGAGCAGCGAGATAAAGAGAGAGAAGTGAAAATATATGTTTTTAAGCGATTTTTGGGAGGAGATTACATACCCGCGGGGCAGATGGCAACAGGTTTGATACGGCACTGCCCTTAATATTGACAAGGACGTTGAGCATAAATTATAATTATAGATAAAGACGTTGGGCGAAGGCGCCTTTCGATGGAGCGCACGGCGGGAAAATGCCGTATGCTTTCAGGGGAGCCTTCTTTTTACTTTGGAAGGGGCTTCTTTATGTATTCGTACGAAGATATTATGTCATATATCCAAGAAGAAAATGTTAAATTTGTAAGGCTGGCATTTTGCGATATTTTTGGACAGCAGAAGAATATCGCCATTATGCCGGATGAGTTGGAGCGCGCTTTTAAGTACGGAATATCTTTTGATGCATCGGCGATACGTGGGTTCGGTAGTGAAGTCCGGTCGGACATGTTCCTGCATCCAGACCCGTCCACACTGATGGCTCTGCCCTGGAGATCCATAAACGGCAGTGTTGTGCGTATGTTTTGTGATATATGCCATCCGGACGGCAAACCGCTGGAGACAGATAGCCGATATATCCTTAAAAGAGCTGTAGAATATGCAAAAGACAGAGGGCTGAAATGTTACTTTGGCTCAAAATTTGAATTTTACTTATTTGAGACAGATGAACGCGGTGAACCTACGGATATGCCCTTTGACAAGGCGGGGTATTTGGACATTGCTCCGGGAGATAGAGGAGAAAACGTACGACGTGAGATATGCATAACGCTTTCTGAAATGGGAATACAGCCTGAGAGCTCACATCATGAAGAGGGACCAGGGCAGAATGAGATTGACTTCAGATATAGCGATGCAATTTCCGCTGCGGACAACGCAGTGACTTTTAAGGCTGTTGTCAGAACGATTGCAAAGGCAAACGGACTGTATGCAAATTTTGACCCGAAGCCAATAAAGGGCAAGAGCGGGAATGCGATGCATATAAATATATCTATTGATGGGCAGGATAGCGAGAAAAAAATATATAGTTTTATGGCTGGTGTTATGGAGCACATAAATGAGATCACAGCTTTCCTCAATCCTACGGAGACTTCGTATCAGAGGTTTGGGGAAATGCGTGCACCAAAATATATTACCTGGTCTCCGGAGAATAGATCTCAGCTTATACGTATTCCCGCTGCACAGGGAGAGCATACGAGAATAGAACTGCGGTCTCCGGATCCGGGGGCAAATCCATATTTGGCGTATGCGCTGCTGATTTATGCTGGAATTGACGGAATAGAGCGCGGACTGGATCCGGACAAACCGGTAAATATGAACTTATATAATGCTCCCAGCGAAGTGACCGGAAATCTGAAAACGCTTCCACTTTCATTTATGGAGGCGTCGGAGATGATGAAGAGGAGCGAGTGGGTGAAAAGCTTGCTGCCTGAGGCATATATCAGGATGTATGGATGAAGCTGTTTGACTGTATGTGCTTTTGTAGTAAGAAAGGGGGAGAAATAAGTGCCGCCTAAGATTGACAGATCCAGCGTTATACTGGTAACGTGTTCACAAAAGACGTCACAGAGTTTTACAGCTTTTTTGCCTGTAGAGCGTTTTTCTCCTGTTAAAGTGGCGACAAGTGCCGGCGAGGCGAAGCGGACCATGCTGGATGCGCCGTCAGATATTGTTATTATTGACACACCGCTTAAAGATGATTTTGGAATCCAATTGGCTCTGGATCTGTCACAAAATGAGATGACTGGCATTGTCCTGCTTGTGAAGGCTGAACAATACGAACATGTATATTATAAGACTGTCGAGCGTGGAGTGCTTACAATCTCAAAACCCATGGATAAGAGTTATATGCTCCAGTGCCTGGGATTTCTGGAGGCTACAAAATATAAATTAGCTTTGATGAAAAGAAAGAGCGAAACGCTGGAGAAGAGAATGGAGGATATAAGCCTGGTTAACAGAGCAAAGCTGCTGCTCATCGAGAAGTATAAAATGAGTGAAGCCGACGCCCACAGGTATATTGAGAAGAGCGCCATGGACCACTGCGTCAAACGCTCAAAAATTGCCATGGATATAATCGAGAATATCCGTGATATACAAAAGGTTAAGGGATAGAGTATGAAAAGAGAAAATATTGTTGTCCTTGACTTCGGGGGACAGTACAATCAGCTTATCGCCAGAAGAGTCAGGGAATGCCACGTGTACTGTGAAGTAGTGCCGTATACTACTCCGCTGAGAGATATAAGGGCTATGGAGCCTTCGGGTATTATATTTACCGGAGGACCTTCAAGCGTATATGAGAGTGGGTCTCCAAAAGTGGACTCCGAAATATTCCGCCTGGGTGTGCCGATTTTGGGAATCTGCTATGGCTGTCAACTTATGGCCCAGGAGTTAGGCGGAAGCGTGGTACCTGCCGTCAGCGATACTGCCCGCGAATATGGAAAGACTGAGACGATTGTGGACATTGGCTGTACACTCTTTTCAGGGATCCCAGAGGAGAGCATAACATGGATGAGCCATGGGGATTATATGGAGAGAATACCCGATGGGTTTAAAGTCGTGGCCAGATCCAAAGCCTGTCCGAATGCCGCTATTGCTGATGAGCGTCGGAATTTTTACGGAGTGCAGTTTCACCCTGAGGTGAACCACACGCAGTACGGGAAAAATATTTTGAGGAATTTTCTCTATAACGCATGTAAGGTGAGCGGCGACTGGACTATGGGCAACTATAAGGAGACTGCCATAGAAGATATACGTCGGAAAGTGGGCAACGGCAGAGTGCTTCTGGCCCTGTCTGGCGGTGTGGACTCTTCTGTTGCGGCAGCTTTAATGGCAGAAGCAGTTGGAAGACAACTTACATGCGTCTTTGTAGATCACGGCCTTATGCGAAAAGATGAGGGCGACGAAGTGGAGAGCGCCTTTAAAAAGTGGGATATAAACTTTGTCAGAGTCAATGCCGAGACAAGGTTCCTTTTGAAACTTGCCGGTGTAACTGAGCCTGAGAGAAAACGAAAGATTATCGGAGAAGAGTTTATCAGGGTATTTGAAGAGGAGTCAAAGAAGATAGGCGCCGTAGACTATCTGGCTCAGGGGACTATTTACCCCGACGTTATTGAGTCAGGCGCAGGCAATGCGGCGGTTATCAAGAGCCACCACAATGTGGGCGGTTTGCCAGATTACGTTGACTTTAAGGAGATAATCGAGCCGCTTCGACTGCTTTTTAAGGATGAAGTGAGAGAGCTTGGACGCCAGTTGGGATTGCCAGAATACCTTGTGAGCCGTCAGCCGTTCCCAGGCCCGGGACTGGCGATAAGGATACTTGGTGATATCACAAAGGAGAAAGCTGATACTCTCAGGGAAGCTGATGCCATATTCCGCCAGGAGATAGCAGAAGCAGGAGAAGACACAAATCTCAGCCAATATTTTGCTGTCCTTACAAATATGCGTTCGGTGGGAGTCATGGGCGACGGGAGAACATATGACTATGCCCTTGCGCTCAGAGCAGTTGTCACAGACGACTTTATGACGGCCGATTGGGCCCGTATTCCATATGACGTATTGGACAGAGTTTCCACCAGGATAGTCAACGAAGTGCCTGGAATTAACCGCGTCGTGTATGACATAACATCAAAGCCCCCTGCCACTGTGGAGT
>CALWYO010000070.1 GCA_944385785.1 uncultured Oscillospiraceae bacterium
ATGTTTAATGCAATGAGTCCATTTTCTGGAATCATTAGCTCTTTAATATTCTTTGTGCCTGTAATTGAAAAAAGGGCAAACCCAATAAACAAAAAGGAGCGACTTCTGGTATTAGCATCATTTCCGCCTTCTGGAATATAATCGTCTGGAAAGCTCATCCATAAATCAATCAAGGTGTGCTCAATTTCGGGATACTTTGCATTTAGAACATTAAGAATGTTAGTCTGTGCATTTTTTGTTAGTCCCTCTCCTGCATGCCCAAACAGTAGTGTATTTTCTTTCTGCTCCATAAGATTTATTGTACTAATAAGACTGTCCATTCCACCAGAAAATAAGGATGCTCTACTATATAATGTAGTTTTTTCTTCAGCTTTCTCATTCAGTTCAAACGGCCAATTTCGTTCCACAAACTCAATGCCCCACAAATCTCCCGTAAGAAATTTTAACATTCGTTCTACAGTTTTTACCTGTTTATTCCATAAATCAACATTTGACACTGGAAGTTGAATTACAATTTCTCTTGTCCATGAATCCTGACCATGAATGAGCCTCTTTATTCTCGTATCCGCCAAATAGACCATAGTTGCCAGAGTAATAATATCGAAACCAAGCTCTGAAGGAAATATGTTATGGCTACGCAGCAGGGTTTTTACATGTTCAAGGCCATAATTCAGTTTCCCATGTGAGAGCATAGGAATATCCACAACAATAGTATCTTCGGTTTTACGGAATTTAAGCGATTGAATGTCATAGTCTGCTTTTAAATAATACTTGCTCATTCATTATCACCTGCCCTGGCCATGATCTCAAAGGCTGTTCGATATACTTCATCTACAATATCTATAGACTGGTGTTGTGACAGATTATTTACATCGACCTTTAGATCTGAAACAGCATCTGAAATTGCTCCTGTTACGAATTCTTTGATTTGTACAACCAACTTCTCTGCTACATCTATATCATCCGGAAGCATAATAATCTTATTACCGATATCATTCAATATTCGTCCACAAACAACATTGACCATACTTTTTTGAACAATAAGTAACATTTGTCCTGATGTCAATTCTTCAAATGGAATTGATGCTATTTCAGGCGACTCTTCAATCGCTGTAATATATGCATTTCTGGCGATTCCTTCGTCTTGGGGTCCTCCATCCGGACAAACAAAATCAGCTATGGCAAGCAAGGCGTCCGTTGCATTTTTCTTGGAAAGATTTTCAAGAGAAAGAAATCGTTCAACAGCTTGAGCACCACCGGAGGCGAAAATACCAGTGACATTCAACAATCTTGCACTACTATTCCTTGCTGCACCCAAGCGTTGAGCGGCATTTCGGCTTCCACCCATGGAATTTCGCACATAATTAGCTATGCTTTTCCTTGCCATACCGGTATCTCTTCCGGCAGAATTTATATATCGTGTAAATTCTCCCCTCGGTTGAGTAAAGCGATTTGGTTCTCCGACTGGTACCGGATAAGTTTCATCCTTCTCTGCATCCTGTTGCGTTTCAACATCTGGCTGATCTAACCATGATGGCACTAACGGAGTGTTGCCTCTTTGACCGATATTATGAGATGATGTGCCCAATTACATCTTTCCTCCTTACGGCTTTTAATGTTCCTTGAACTATAGGATTTCCATCAGTTTTCAACTCTTCAAAGTATTTATCTATGATACTATGTTCGCTACAGTCGCTCGGAATTGCTTTATTCCAACCGTTAGTTACCCAGACACCCACTTGTGTCTTGGGTAATCCCGCTATAAAATCTGCCAATTGCCTACGAAGAGAATTTTTCTGCTGTACAAGTATCCTAAGTCCATCTATTCCATCCGGTTTGTTCTCAAAGTTGCCTTTCTCCATGATTCTCTGCGCAATAATACCAAAAATTTGTTCTGATTGTTGCTCAGTGAGTCCTTTTAATTTATCAATATATTGAGTAACAACCATCTCTGATTTCAACAATATATCGACAATCTCCGAAAGATCACTGGATTCAGCTCGACCCGCAAAATAATCTATTTTTTCTTTACTCGCATAATAGTAAGGACGCAGATCTACATCCATAATATCTGGTTCCAATAAAATCCAATCTTTTATTTCTTTGGGATCAAACCAATTTTCATTATGTGATGAAACATCCGCTTTTTTCGTTACAGTTTCATCAGGTTCATTTTCAATACTATCTTTTACAGTTTTTGCATCTTTCCAAACACCATCACTTGTAAGGTGAGCCGGTAACTGCTCGTAAAAGTTTGGAAAATAATACTCGGCCAACATCATCTTTGCCAGAATTGCCAAGTCAATTTCTGCTCCAAATCCTCTGTTTTTAGCAATTTCAAAGCGAAGCAGCAGCATATTTATAAACCGCTTTATTTTTCTTGGATTTCCGTCTGTGTTATGCGATAACAAATGGCCAATTTGTGTTGCGATTAGAGTCTCATTTGACGCTTTAGCGTAGTCATCTTTCAAGATTTTTTGTACATCAGAAACAGTGAAGTATCTTACATCCCAAGGCTTTTTTATCCGAGATATTCCTTCAGAGCGCAATGCTTTGTAGTTTGTATTTTCCTCTGAAAGCACCGATCCAACCATAAGCAGCATTATGTAGTTACATGCCTCTACTTCTCCCAATGCTGGAATTCGAAAGGGAACTTGAATCAATTTCTCTAAATACTTATTAGAGAATTCAATTCCTACATTGTATTTATTTTCGTCCACAACATCAGGAAAATGTTTTTTAACCGCATACCGAATCATGCTCTCATCTGCTGCCACAACAAAAGCAGTCTCACCTGTAAACATAAAGAGCCTTACTGCTTCCAAAGTGTTAATCGCTACATCTGGTAAACATCTATCCAGGTCATCAATTAAAACTACTAATTTCTTTATGTTTGCTTTCTCAAGCAACTCTTTAAAATTTTTATGGAATTCTGTAAACTCCGTATTACTTGATGTGTCCTCTGTAATTTTAGACTCTTTCAAATACCCGCCAATAACATCTATTGCGTTTGCAATGCCCTCTTGTGTAGTTACAGTGCTTTTCAGCATATCACGCACGGAGGAGAGTACTGCTATTGGAGCTGTACCTGTTGCGATCCCCAAAGCTGTTTTTCCTGCTGTTTTAGCAACCGTCATCCAATTGATGTTTTTCCAAAGTTTTCCCAAAATCTCTTTTGCCGTTTCTTGAAGATTCTCTTTAGCTGTCAGCTCAGAAACTATCGCACTCATCAGCGCTATTTTAGAGTCTTCAAATCCCTGATGCTTCCACCCATTAAATCGGATACAACAATATTTTTTTCCATCGTCTTTATCAGTGTGATTAAACAGATCTTCTATCATTTCAAGAATACTGGATTTTCCTGCTCCCCAATCTCCATGAATTCCAATTGAGATAGGTTGATTGTTGCTTTCTTTTATAAGGTTAACAACCGTCTTGGCAATAGCCTCATTATTAAGCAAATCAAATTTCGTTTCATTGTCAGATAGAATCATTTCGATCCCCCTCCCGAAGTGCGATGACATTTATTTTGTTTAATTGCAAATTTGATACTCTGCCATAATACTGCGCCAGCTTCTCATCGCAGATCCGCTCGATCTCCTGTTTTCCCTCCCGGGTCAGCCTCTTCCACACGGACTCGTCCACCTGAATTACGCCCAATGTCTTAGTATGGTGGAGCATCTGCATATCCTCGAACCGCTTAAAGGGGTTGGACAGGATATTCCGCTGGGCCTGGGCATCGGTGTAGCCGCCCTTGGCGTAGATGCTGTTGGTCTTTTCCACTACCAACCCGGCCGCCCGGCGGGCTTCGTAGAACTCCCGAAAGTAAGTGACGATGTCACTGAGTTTCACCCGGCCTTTGTCGTCGGCAAATAGCAGCACTGCTTTGAGGAGTACCGGCTTGTAGGAGTAACTCATGTCCATCTGTCGCACCATATCCAGGAACAAATCCTTGCGGTTTGAGTCGTCGATGAGCGTCCAGCCGTACTGTTTCGCATACTTCTGGAGTGTTTCCTCTTTGAAATACTTGAAGGTCCGGTGCTCGCTCATGGGTACCACCAGATCAGGCACCAGCAGACCGTCCCGGACATACCGCTCAATGGTCTCCGTCTGCACATCCACCCGGCGGACGAACTCCATCTGGGAGATCATCCCTGCAGCTTCTTCCTGCCAGTTGAAGATATCCACCAGCTCGTAGTCCAGGGCATCTACCGGCCAGTCGATGAGGGCATCCGGGCGCTCGCCACGGTCATAAAGCCCCTGTTCGGCGGTTTTCTGCTGTTTGGTGCCCAACACCAGAGCGCCGGGCTTGTACTCCTTTAATCGGAACAGCCGGTGCATGGAGTAGGGCATGTTGTACTGGCTGGCATTGTCCACGAAGTCAAACACCATCAGGCTCTCCTTGCCGGGAGACAGCCGCATGCCACGGCCCAGTTGCTGGGTATAGAGCACCTTGGACATGGTGGGCCGGGCCATGAACAGCAC
>CALWYO010000071.1 GCA_944385785.1 uncultured Oscillospiraceae bacterium
GTCAGCGAAGTCGGTTGCGGAGGCGGTTATCGCCAGTGTGCCGACTGCCATGACTACTGCCAAGACCACACACAGGGTCTTCTTCAGAGTCTTCATGTAGTGTTTCCTCCTTAATAAAAATATAAAATTGGACTCTACATGAATGGAGCTTTTCCAAGACGACAATAAAAAGCATATGTCGACAAGAACACGACTTTTTTCCAGAAAAATTTTTCAGAAAAACTGTGTCTTGTATGTGGTTTATAATATTTACCCAAGGGAAGAATCGTGGTAAAATATCACATAAACAGGACACTAAAATGGGGGATATTTTTTATTATGGATAATAGATTTGCTGAATATTTTAATACGCACGCGGAGCAATTGACAGATGATTTGGCCGAGCTAATTGCCGTTAACAGTGTTGCTGGTGAGCCCCAGGAAGGCGCTCCATACGGCAAAGGGCCGAAAGAGGCGCTTGTCACAGCGGCGATGTTGGCAGAAAAGTATGGGTTCAGCGTGGAAATACGGGGGAATAAGATATGCCTAATAGAGTTTGGTTCTGGAGAGACAGAGCTTGGGATACTGGCGCATCTTGACGTAGTTCCACCTGCCGGAACATGGGAGAAAACTCAGCCCTTTGAAATGCTTTACGATGATGGAGTGCTGTATGGACGCGGTGTTTCTGATAATAAAGGGCCTGCAATAGCGGCCTTGTATGCTCTTCGAGCGGTGAAAGAGCTGGGAATACCTCTTAAACACAAAGTGCAGTTAATTTTGGGCAGTGATGAGGAAAGAGGTTTTTCAGATGTACGTTGGTATAGAGAAAATTATCCGCTGCCGCCCAAAATATTTACGCCTGACGCCAGTTTCCCAGTTGTGAATACTGAGAAAGGGCACTTGGAGATGACGATAACTGCATCAGGAGGAGAGGGACCTGTACTCAGCATACAGGGAGGTACGGTAGCAAATGCCGTTCCGGCGGAGTGCACGGCAAAACTTCGCGGGTTAGACGTGCAGGAAGTGCGTTCAGCTGCTGCTCAGGTAAGAGCCGAATTTACTGTAGAAGAGGTAGGAGACACTGTTACTGTAACATGTATAGGTAAGGCCAGCCATGCAGCCAGACCTGAAGGCGGAGTCAACGCTATTTCTGCGATACTGGAACTGCTTTCAAGACTTGAGATAGGCGATGGGGCTGATGCGGCGGCTATAAAGGCGGTTGCAGGGGCAATGCCTTTTGGGGACTGGAAGGGCGATGCAATAGATGCCTACTGTGAAGACAGAGAATCTGGAGGACTAACAGTAAACCTGGGGGTCATATCCTATACTCAAAATGAAGGCCTTCGGGCTCTGGTAGATTGCCGTGTGCCAATTAGCGGAGATGGAGAGCTTGTGGCTGAAAAACTGAGGAGCTTTTTAGGACAGGCTGCCCAGGTGATAATTACCGGAAACATTGGCGGGCATAATGTACCGTCGGACTCTGATTTCGTCAAAGGGCTTATGAGAATATATGAAGACTACACCGGAGAGAAGGGCGAACCTATGTCCATGGGCGGTTTGACCTATGTACATGGTATGCCAGGTGGAGTCGCTTTCGGCTGCGGATTTAAAGGTACTGACTACAGGGGACATCAGCCTGACGAGTGCATGCCACTTAAGGAGCTTCTGTTGGCAGGCCAGATGTTTGCCCAGGCGATTGTTGATTTCTGCGGATAACTCTTTTACTTCCAGGGGGTGATGATGTGTCCAGATTTAAGAGATTTTTTTGGGGCGTTGTTGAGTTCTTTGATGGAATAGGCGCCAGAAAAATCTGGACATACGCTGCTGCTGGTACGTTTTATCTGTTCCTATCTATAGTTCCGATAGTGGCCCTGCTGGGCTCCATACTGCCGTATACTCCGCTTACTCAGGAGGTCATATTGAGCATTCTTGACGGTACTGTACCTCCGTCAGTGTATACGCTGCTTGAAGAGCTGGTAGGGCATATATACGACAGTTCAACTACCACACTGTCCATTTCCGCAGTTTTGTCGGTCTGGTCGGCATCGCTGTCCATACTGGCAATAATGCGTGGGATGGATGCCGCCTATGATTTAAAGCGGAGAGAAAACGCAATCCTGTTTAGGCTGAGAGCATGCTTCTTTATGGTCGTTATGCTGGCCGCAATATTGGTAACACTCTGTGCAATAGTGTATGGTCAAAAAATACTCACGTTCATACAGTCAACACTAAAAGAAACCTGGGCTGTAAATCTGTTATTTACAATACTGCAAGTGGCAAGATATATTGTGATGCTGCTGGTGCTGTTTACTATATTCATATGTCTTTACAAATGGATGCCTACTGGCCGGCGCAAGCTGAGCCGTCAGTGGTACGGTGCGCTGTTTACTACGCTCGCATGGCTGATTTTTTCCTCTGTATTTTCTGTGTATGTCGGCGTATCTGACAGATATGGTATATATGGAGTGCTGGGTACGGTTATAGTGGCTATGCTTTGGATGTATTATTGTCTGTTTTTCCTGCTTGTAGGAGGATATATAAACAGATATGTGGACATTAAGCGGCTTGAGAGGCTGGAACACAAGATGTACGGTCCGCCTCCGCCGCCTAATGACGGACGGCCCCACAGCGGCATTGACTTGCCGCCAGTGGCTGTTGATAGGAAGAAGGATCAGGGACAGTAAATAATATTTGGGGGTTTTGAGTATGAAAAAGGTAACATTGGGAAGCACAGGGATAACAGTAGTCCAGGACGCCTTCGGAGCACTGCCGATACAGCGTGTGGATAAGGATACTGCGGTGAAAATACTGCGTCGAGCTTATGAGGGCGGGATATACTTCTACGATACTGCCAGAGGTTACAGCGACAGTGAGGAGAAGCTGGGAATGGCCTTTGGAGATTATCCCAGAGACAGTTTTTACATTGCCACAAAGACTATGTCTAAGACACCGGAAGAGTTTTGGAAGCACCTGGATACGTCATTGGGGCTATTAAAGACCGACTACATAGATATTTATCAGTTCCATTGTGCCGGACAGGTGTACAGGCCCGGAGATGGAACGGGTATGTACGAGTGCATGTTGGAAGCAAAAAAGCAGGGGAAGATACGCCATATTGGGATAACGGCGCATCTTATCCAGGTGGCACTGGACGCTGTGGACTCGGGCCTCTATGAGACTATACAGTTCCCCTTCAGCTACCTTTCGTCTGAAAAGGAGATAGAGCTGGTCAACAGGGCGAAAGCCAATAATATGGGCTTTATCGCCATGAAGGGCCTGGCAGGGGGACTTATAAATAAATCGAAGCCTGCCATGGCGTTTATGAGCCAATTTGACAACGTATTGCCAATTTGGGGTATACAGAAGATGAGTGAGCTTGAAGAGTGGCTTGCATTTATGGATGATACTCCTCAATTGGACAATGAAATGCGTGAATTTATTGAGAAGGAGAAGAAGGAACTTGCCGGAGATTTTTGCCGCGGCTGCGGTTATTGTATGCCTTGCCCTGCAGGGATAATGATAAACCAGTGCGCCAGAATGTCCCTGATGCTCCGCAGGGCTCCGTCGAAGAACTGGCTGACACCTGAGATGCAATCGGAGATGAAGAAGATAGAAAACTGTCTGCATTGTAACCAGTGCTCCAGTAAATGTCCGTACCAGCTGGACACCCCAAGTCTTCTGGAAAAGAACTATGAGGATTATAAACGCGTACTTGCTGGGGAGGTCACAGTATAAACTTATTTCCAGTAATTATACTTGACAAATCCGCAGCTCCATGGCATGATAAACTCATCATATGACTGACGGATTATGTGGAGTACACCACATGGAGTATGATGATGCTTTAAGCCGACCGTCTGGGCGATTTTGGCCCAGGCTGTCGGCTTTTGTCTTGTCAGGGGAGGAGCAGCACCGTTATGACGAAAGGATTAATACACTCGATAGAGTCCATGGGGCTTGTAGATGGGCCGGGAATACGGACAGTAGTATTTATGCAGGGGTGCCGCTTGAGATGTATTTACTGTCATAACCCTGACACCTGGAGCATGGAGAATGAAAAAGCGCAGCAGATGTATCCTGAAGAGCTTGTGGAGCGCATCGAGAGATTCAGGCCTTATTTTGGAAGCAAAGGCGGAGTCACCTTTTCAGGGGGCGAACCTCTTATACAACCGGATTTTCTGGCAGAAGTTCTCAAATTATGCAAAGCCCGCGGAATTAGCACATGTCTTGACACTGCCGGCGTAGGCCGCGGCAGCTATGACAGAATACTCAAAAACACAGACCTGGTACTGTTGGATGTTAAGCACTATACGCCGGAGGGGTATCGACAGATGACCGGCGGGGAAATTGACAGATTTAATAAATTTTTGGAGGATGTTCAAAAATACCGGATTCCGATATGGATACGGCATGTGGTAGTACCTGGATATACGGACTCGCAGGAACATCTGGAGGGACTTGAGCGGTACATAAGTTCGATACGGGGAATCGACCGTGTGGAACTGCTTCCATATCATACTCTGGGAGAATACAAGTACAAGGAGATGGGCATTAAGTACCCACTGGAAGGAGTACCTGCAATGAGGGAAGAGGAACTGGCAACCTGGAACGAAAGGCTCAACAGCGGCCTTGCAGGATAAAGTAAAGGAGATGGTTTTAATGGGTATTGATGTAAACTGCACTGCATGGAGAGGATTCAGAACGGGAGAGTGGAGACATCTTGTCAATGTGCGAAATTTTATCCAGAAGAATTACACACCATACTACGGAGACGCGGATTTTCTTGCACCAATCTCACTTAAGACCCAGCGGGTGTGGGAGAAGGCCAGTGAGCTTATTTTAGAAGAGATAAAGCATGGCATCATAGACATTGAGACAGAGGTTGTTTCCGGTATTGACAATTTTGAGCCTGGATATATCGATCGGGATAACGAGGTGATAGTCGGTCTTCAGACAGACGCGCCGCTTAAACGCATAGTAAATCTCTATGGAGGTATGAGAACGGCAAAGTCCGCCCTTGAGCAGTTCGGATACCAGCTGAATCCGGAGGTTGAAAAGCACTTCCGTCTATATAGAAAAACACATAATGACGGGGTATTTGACGCGTATCCTAAACGGACTCGTTTAGCCAGGACGGCGGGACTTTTGACAGGTCTGCCAGATGCCTACGGCCGCGGCAGGATAGTTGGCGATTATAGACGTGTGCCTCTTTACGGTACTGCTTTTTTAATAGAGGAAAAGGAGCGGGATCTTGACCAGCTTGACGGCCCTATGACGGATGAGCGAATAAGGCTTCGTGAAGAAGTCAGGATGCAAATCCGTGCTCTGGAGGAAATGTGCAGTATGGCGGAAAAATACGGCTGTGATATATCAAGACCTGCAGAGAACGCCAGAGAGGCCGTGCAGGCTCTGTATATGGCATATTTAGCCGGGGCAAAAGAGAATAATGGCGCGGCGACTTCCCTGGGCCGTACTTCCACGTTCCTGGATATCTATATACAGCGCGACCTGGAAAACGGCCTGTTAGATGAGACAGGCGCCCAGGAGCTCATAGATCAATTCGTCATAAAGCTCAGACTTATACGGCACCTTAGAACGCCTGATTATAATGAACTCTTTGGCGGTGATCCCACCTGGGTAACAGAATCAATAGGCGGAATCGGCGTAGACGGCCGCCCACTTGTTACGAAAAACTCCTTCAGGTTTTTGCACACACTTACAAATCTGGGGACAGCGCCGGAACCAAATCTTACTGTGCTGTGGAGCAAGGATCTGCCTGAAGGATTTAAACGGTATTGTTCTATGATGAGCATCAAGACAGACTCCATACAGTATGAGAGCGATGAGCTTATGCGGCCAATGTATGGAGACGATTACTGCATAGCCTGCTGCGTATCGGCGATGGCAGTTGGCAAGCAGATGCAGTTTTTTGGAGCAAGGGCAAATCTGGCAAAGAGCCTGCTCTATGCCATAAACGGTGGAATTGATGAGAAGAAAGGGATAAAAGTGGTCCCTGATATAGAGCTGGACACCGACGAAGTGCTTGATTATCCCAAGGTGTTGGGCAACTATAAAAAAGTATTGGCGTATGTAGCCGAACTTTATGTGGATACCATAAATATCATCCACTATATGCACGATAAATACGCTTACGAGAGCAGCCAGATGGCGCTGCACGATACACTGGTTGAGAGATTGGCCGCCTTTGGAGTAGCCGGACTGTCAATTGCGGCGGATTCGCTCTCCGCCATCAAATTTGCCAGTGTGAGACCTATAAGAGACGAGAAGGGAATAGCTGTAGACTTTGAAATACAGGGTGAGTTCCCCAAATACGGCAATGATGACGATAGGGTTGATGATATTGCGGTTGAACTTGTATCCTATTTTTCGGCAGAACTTAAGAAGCACCCGATGTACAGGAATGCAAGGCACACATTGTCTGCGCTGACTATAACCAGCAATGTCATGTATGGGAAAAAGACCGGCGCTACGCCGGACGGCAGAAAAGCGGGAGAACCTTTTGCACCTGGAGCGAATCCGATGCACGGACGGGATGCTAATGGGGCGCTGGCCTCACTTAATTCCGTAGCCAAAATACCGTATAGGGATGTGTGCCAGGACGGTGTATCAAATACCTTTTCTATAGTCCCCAGAGCTTTAGGCAGAAGCGAGGGAGAACGGGTGGAAAATCTTATTTCCGTATTGGATGGCTATTTTGTAAAAGGAGCGCACCACTTAAACGTCAATGTTATGGACAGGCAAGTACTCCTGGATGCAATGGAACACCCGGAGATGTATCCCACACTGACTATCCGTGTGTCAGGATACGCGGTAAACTTCAACAGGCTCAGCCGCGAGCAGCAGCTGGAAGTAATTAAAAGGACATTCCACGACGAAATGTAATAACAGGAACGAAGAAAAGTCCCGATATCCAGATGTTTATCTTCTGGATATCGGGACTTTGATCAGTAAATATATTTGATTATGTCATCTTCTCCTGCTTGACCTTGTGGTCAATAACATGGCGGGAAGCAAGCTCATCTTTAATCTCATCAAGGCTTATGCCCATTTCGCACATCAAAACCATTACGTGATAAGCAAGATCCGCAATTTCATATATTGTTTCGCGCTTATCTCCCGCTTTGCCGGCAATTATAACTTCCGTGCTCTCTTCTCCGACTTTTTTAAGAATTTTGTCAATTCCCTTTTCAAAGAGATATGTTGTGTAAGAGCCCTCCTTCGGTGAGTCCTTGCGTCCACGGAGAAGTTCCATAAGGCCCTCATAAGTGAATGGTTCAGGTTCCGCACCGCTGTAAAGCGGGGAGGTGAAACAGGAATCTGTACCAAGATGACATGCAGGACCGTCCTTGCGGACTAAGACCATGAGGGCGTCTTTATCGCAATCGGCGGTGATGGAGATAATGTGCTGATAATTACCGCTGGTCTCGCCCTTGAGCCAGAGCTCCTGACGGGACCTACTCCAAAAACATGTAAGGCCGCGTTCCATGGATATTTGAAGGCTCTCTCTGTTCATGTATGCCAATGTAAGCACTTCTTTGCTGTTAGCATCTACTACAATGGCGGGAATAAGACCTCTTTCATCGAATTTAAGTTCGTCAATATTCAGCATTGATAATTATCGCTCCTTTCAAATGTGGCCATGGGCGCCGGATAATATACGCGCTATCCCTGGAGACCGGCAGCCTGCCGCTCCATATTTTCGATGACAATGTCGTGTATGTCGCCAAGAGCGGCGCAGTACTCCAGAATTCTCCAGGGTTCATTTGTATGAAAATGGAGTTTTATAAGATCTTCATCTCCAAATACCAGCAGGCAGTCTCCAGAGAAATTTTCTGCAATGTAATTACGGATACTGTCTTCGTTGAGGCCGACACCGGCAATAAGAAGCTGTGTATCAAATTTAAAATCAAGCATATTAATACCTCACAGCCGTACGTTTATGCCATTATTGTGGAGAAGAGATTTTAGATCATGTATTTTGACTTCCCCGAAATGGAAGATGGACGCAGCAAGACCGGCATCAACTTTTGGTAGACTTTTAAAAAGTGTGATAAAATCCTGGGAATTTCCTGCTCCGCCGGAGGCAATTACAGGCACACTGACAGCTTCGCTTACAGCACGAAGCATTTCTAAATCGAATCCGCCTTTAACCCCATCTGTATCAATGGAGTTCAGAACAACTTCTCCCGCGCCGTCGCCGACGCATCTTCGAATCCATTCTATGGCCTCCATACCGGTGTTCTCTCTTCCACCCTTTGCAAAAACGGTGAATATGCCATCCACACGTTTTACATCGGCAGATATGACTACGCACTGATCGCCATATCTTTTGGCGGCCTCGCCAATAAGGGACGGATTTCTGATAGCACCGGAGTTGACGCTGACTTTGTCAGCACCGCACTTGAGAACCCGGTCAAAATCCTCAACTGTATTTATACCTCCGCCTACGGTCAGCGGTATAAAAATAGTTGAAGCGACCTCACGGAGTATATCTGTAAATAAAGCGCGGCCCTCAGCAGAAGCAGTTATATCATAAAATACCAGTTCGTCAGCGCCGTTTTCAGAGTAATAGCGAGCCAGCTCAACCGGCGAGTCGACGTCGCTAAGACCTTCAAAATTAACGCCTTTTACAACACGCCCGTTACGGACGTCCAGACAGGGGATTATACGCTTGGTAATCATCGCGCCACCTCTATAGCTTTACTGAGAATAATGTCACCGGTGTATATTGCGCGCCCAAGTATCGCGCCATACAACCCCATATCTCTGAGAGATTTGACGTCGTCTATTGAGGAAACACCCCCAGAAGCGACTATATCCATGCCAAAACGGCGCTGCAGTTCTTGATAAAGCGGCAGATTTGTGCCGGACATGGCGCCGTCTTTAGATATATCTGTGCATATTATAGTGCGAACTCCCACCACTGACAGTTTTTCAATAAACTCAAAACAGTCAGTGGAGCTGGTTTCCAACCAACCTTTTACGGCCACAAGGCCGTCTCTGATATCTACGCCTACAGCTATTTTCTCGCCATACTTTGAGACCATATTTGAGAGAAAATCAGGGTTTTCCAGGGCCGCAGTTCCAAGAATAACTCGCATGACGCCGACATCCAGGTATCTGCTGACAGCGTCCTCAGAGCGGATTCCGCCGCCTATCTGGGTGCGAAGGCCACTGCGGCGGATAATATCTGCGACAGTATCAAAGTTAGCCAGGCCGCCGTCCCTGGCGCCCTCAAGATCCACCAGGTGTATATACTCGGCTCCCTGGGATGCGAATTCTTCAGCTTTGGCAGGAGGATCGGAACTATATATTGTCATATTGTTATAGTCGCCTTTGAAAAGGCGAACTGCTTTTCCCTGGTACAAATCAATTGCCGGAAATATATTCATAGTTCTAACCTCAGCTCAGTTCACAGAATGCGCGAAGGATGGAAAGGCCAACAGGACCGCTCTTCTCGGGATGAAATTGACATCCGTATACGTTGCCGTTCTGCACAGCCGCAGTGAGATACGCGCCATACTCTGTGTCGGCAATGGTGTGATTATCACATTGTGTCCCGTAATAAGAGTGCACGAAATATACAAAATCGCCTTCAGATATATACTTGAAAATAGGGCTGACGCCATTTCGGAAACGAAGGGCGTTCCAACCTATCTGAGGTATCTTCAAGCCGGCAGGTATGACATCGGAAATGGGACGGACCTCACCGTGTACAAGGCCAAGGCCTGAGTGTTCTCCGTATTCAAAGCTCCTGTCAAAGAGCATCTGCATACCGAGACATATCCCCATAAGAGGTTTTCCTCTGCTGGCCTCTTCCCTGACAAGTTCAAACATTCCGCTCTCCCGCAGTTTTGCGGCAGCATCGGCAAAAGCGCCTACGCCGGGCAGGATTAGCCGCCCGGCGTCGCGTATTTCTTTAGTGTCGCTGGTGACGACAGCCTCTTCACCTATGTAGCTCAGGGAGCTTTTAAGAGAGAAAAGGTTCCCGACACCGTAATCAATTATTGCAGTCATAATACACCTTTTGACGATGGAATTGAACCGCCTAATGTAGAATCAATGCGTGCTGCATCTCTAAGTGCTCTGGCACATGATTTAAATGTGGCCTCAGCGATATGATGGGAGTTTAGCCCATCCATCTGCTTTAAATGTATGGTAATGCGCCCCTGACGGGATAGAGCGTTGAAGAACTCCTCAACAAGCTCAGAATCAAAATCGCCAATCTTCTCAGTGGGGATGTGCAGCCCGTAATTAAGGTGTCCGCGGCCTGACAGATCGACTGCCGCCAGCACCAGAGCTTCATCCATAGGGACAAGGGCGCTGCCGTAACGGTTAACGCCGGCCTTATTGCCCAGGGCTTCTGAAAATGCATCTCCTAAAGAGATACCGATGTCCTCCACAGTGTGGTGGTAATCTACAAAAGTGTCGCCGTCGCATTTAACCGAGAGATCGAACCTGCCGTGTACAGAAAACAGGGTGAGCATATGGTCCAGAAAACCACAGCCTGTGGCTATATTGTTATGTCCTGTGCCGTCAATATTTAGACTGAGGGTGATATCAGTTTCAGCTGTTTTGCGAGAAATCTCACTTTTACGCATTTTAATGACTCCTTATGAGTTGAGAATATTGGACACAGCTTCTAATAGAGCGTCCATCTGCTCTCTGGTGCCAATACTTATCCTGACAAAATCCTCTATCAGTTTACCGCTGAAATGGCGGACAAGGATACCGCGGTCCCTGAGAGCATTATAGAGTGCGCCGCCTGAGATAACATCGCTTTTAGCAAAAAGGAAATTGGCCTTTGACTGCGTAACATAAAAACCCTTCTCACGAAGATGTTGGGCGGTGTACTCACGATTACGAGCTATTATACCACAGTTTGTCAAGTAGTAATCGTTTTCGCCAAGGGCCGCTATGCCGGCAGCAGAGGTCATTCTGTTTACATTATAGGGGTTAGTTGAGTACTTAATTATATTGATATCGGCGATAAGCTCAGGATTAGCTATTCCAAAGCCCAGCCTGGCGCCCGCCAGAGAATGGGATTTGGAGAAAGTCCTTGTCACAAGCAGATTTGGATAACGTGATACTAACCCTATGGCGCTCTCGCCGCCAAAATCAACATAGGCCTCGTCTATAATGACTACATTGTCAGGGTTTGAATCGACAATCTCCTGAACCTGCTCCAGAGTGAGGCACAGACCGGTTGGAGCGTTTGGGTTGGCTATAACAATATTCTGATGAAGTTCGATATAATCCCTGTGGTCTATTGTAAAGTCGCTGCGTAGTGGGAGCTCAATTGCAGGGATACCGTGGAGTCCGGCAAGTACCGAGTAGAACCCGTAGCTGATCTCAGGATAGGCTATGGGTGCGTCTTTACCGCAGAAAGCCATAAACGCCATATTTAATATCTCATCAGAGCCGTTTACAGGCAGTATATATTCGGGGGCTATTCCAAAAACACGGGAGGCAGCTTTTCTCAAAAGCGTACATTCCGGATCCGAATACAGATTCAGGTTTTTGGACTCCTCTTCTACTGCGTGAGTGACTTTCTCAGATGGAGGGAATGGCGACTCATTTGTGTTGAGCTTTATGTATTTCCGATCCTGTGGCTGTTCCCCAGGCGTATAGGCCTCGAAGCCGGCGTATCTCCCATTTAGGAATTTACTCATGCTTATTCTCCTTTTTCCAGACGGCGAGTTACGCTTCTGGCATGTCCTGAGAGGCCCTCTTTCTCTGCAAAGAGAGCTATGCTGTAACCATCTTCTTTTAAGGCACGGTCTGTATAATACATATATTGAGATTTTTTTATAAAATCGTCTACAGACAGGGGAGAGGAAAACCTGGCGGTGCCTCCGGTAGGCAAGGTGTGGTTACAGCCTGCAAAATAGTCGCCTACCGCCTCTGGACAGTTTCTGCCCAGGAATACCGAACCGGCGTTTTTAATAAGGTGCAGGTATTTGAATGGATCGACAGTGTATATCTCCAGATGCTCAGGAGCAATGCGGTTAGCAGCTTCAATGGCCTTATACATATCGTCAGTTACAATTATTTTTCCGTTGTTTTCAACAGACGCTGCGGCTATTTCATACCGCGGCAGGAGAGGAAGCTGCTTTTCAATTTCCCTTGCAGTTGCCTCGGCAAGGTCCTGGCTGTCTGTAACCAGAACTGCGCTGGCGTTTTTATCGTGCTCCGCCTGAGACAGCATATCTGCGGCCACAAACTCAGGGTCTGCGGAGCTGTCCGCCAACACAAGGATTTCGCTGGGCCCAGCTATCATATCGATGGCCACTGTACCAAATACCTGCCGCTTTGCCTCGGCTACAAAGGCGTTGCCGGGACCGACAATCTTATCCACCGCAGGTATTGTCTCGGTTCCATAGGCAAGGGCCGCTACAGCTTGAGCACCTCCAACTTTAAATACTCTGTGGGCTCCGCCAATTTTAGCTGCGGCGAGTATTTGAGGCGCAACTTTACCACCGTGGGCGGGAGTTACAACGACAATCTCCTGGCATCCGGCTATTTTGGCCGGTATGCAGTTCATCAAAACGGAAGAGGGATAGCTGGCCGTACCTCCGGGTACATACAGGCCGACTTTTTCAAGGGGCATAACTCTCTGCCCCAGAACCGCCCCGTTTCCGCGATTCATTACAAAGCCGAAGCGCATCTGCTTTCTGTGGAAAGCCTCAATATTAGCAGCGGCGTCGCGTAGAATAGATACGAATTCAGGTTCCAGGGAGTTTATAGCCTGATCAAACTCCTCCTGGCTTACCTCAAGATTTTCCGGCGCACCGCCGTCAAATTTCTCACAGTACTCTCGAAGAGCTTGATCTCCACGGGCGCGTACCTGGTTAATAATTTCTGTTACTGTGTCAGAGACGTCTGCTTCGTGAAAGTTTCGAGAAAAAATCTGGTCGTCAGGAACTTGACCCATAGTCATTATTTTTATCATTGTCTGTCCCTCCAAACTAAAAGCAGTCTATACAAATTCAGCGAGCTTTTCAGCTATGCGTGTAATAGGTTCGAATTTAAATTTATAGCTGACTTTATTTGATATAAGCCTGGCGCTTATATCTGTTATTTTTTCCAGCTCTGAGAGCCCGTTCTCGCGCAGAGTTGTGCCGGTTTCAACTATATCCACGATGACATCGGACAGCCCCAGAATAGGGGCCAGTTCAATGGAACCGTTTAAATGGATTATGTCGATATCACGGCTGAGACTGGAATAGTATTCTTTAGTTATGTTGGTGAATTTTGTGGCGACACGGAGAGGACGGCCTGCGATTTCGTTGGAGCCGGATACACCGCATACGCACATACGGCAACGGCCTATATTGAGATCCAACAGTTCATATATATCAGGAGTATATTCAAGGAGAATATCCTTTCCTGCAACGCCAATATCTGCGGCTCCCCGCTCCACATATATAGCTACATCGGATGGCTTTACAAAGAAAAAACGTACGCCATTTTCCTTGTTTTCAAAAATTAGCCGTCTACCGGGGTCTAAAATCTGAGGACAACCGTAACCCGCCCTGTCCAGCATGTTATATACCTTGTCCCCAAGCCGTCCTTTGGGAAGGGCGATTCCGACAGTTTGATCCATAGTTTACTTCCCTCCGTCAGTCTGCAGCAATCTGCGGTATTTGAGTCCTTCAGGTATTTTAACATCTACGCGGCAAGTTTCGCCGCCGTCGATAATGTTTTTGACAAGCCTAAGGAGCTCGGCCGCATCATCGTGTCCGCTCTGAAGAATAAGCACATCGACATCGTATTGGCTGCTGTCTGAGTAAAGATTCTCCAAAAGATTGAGGTATACGGCAAAGCCCATTGCTCCAGCGTCTTTTCCCATTTTACGAAGGAGACCGTCGTAACGGCCGCCAGAGAGTATTGCAGAGGGAACACCGGCAATATAACCTTTAAATACCAGGCCGTTATAGTAACCCGGATTGCTCTGAAGCGAAAGGTCAATATATATATTTTTGCCAAGTCCGGCGCTTTGCAGAACTTGGGAGACATCCTCAAGTTCGCGAACTGCCGACATTGCCTGCTCACCCAGGGGCAGAGTACGGAGCTTGGTAAGCGCCTCGTTAAGAGTGCCACGCAGGAGAATAAGTGATGTGAGGGTGTCAATATCCCGTTGTGGGATGCCGGCTTTATTGCAAAGTAAACGGGCGTCATGGATATTTTTGGCTTCCGCCAATACCAGCAGCTGCTCATGAAGATCATATGGAATTTCAGAGTCGGAAAAAAAGCCGGATAGCAACCCCATGTGGGATATATCAAGGATGTAGTCGCCGCTTATGGCAGCCAGACTCATGGCGGCAAGGGACACTACCTCACATATTGTATATAAGTCCAGGTTTCCAATACATTCGAGACCTGTTTGACGTATCTCTCTAAATCCGGAGAGCGAGTCAGCAGCCCTGTATACACTTTCATTATAGTATACTTTATCAAAGTTAGCGCCAATTTTCGACCCTTTAATTATAGAGAGGGTGATATCGGGCTTTAAAGCCATAAGATGACCGTTTGTGTCTGTGAAGGTGAGTATGCTGCTGCCGGTTATGAAATTCCGGTTCTGTGCATAGAAATCGTACTCTTCAAATTTGCTCATGCGGAACTGCCTGTAACCGTATGACTCATAGAGTGACCGCAGATCAAACATGGCTTTTTCACCCAAACCCTGAAGTTTGACGTTGTATTCCATAGTTTTTCCCCATTTAAAAATTGTTTGTCAGCTGATATAATATTCCAAATAGTATTATAATACCACATTAGCACGTTAGTCAAGAAAAGTATAATGTTCCGTTTACAAAAATAATGAAGTTATTTTTCGCCGGATTGTAGTATATGCCCAACCGCTATTGGAGTCAAGCGGGAAAGAGTTATGGATAAGTGATAAAAGCTCTATAAAACTGATTGACAAAGCGGCACGTGTGTGCTAATATATTTAAGCATCTTTAATGGAGAGATACCGAAGTGGTCATAACGGAGCGGTCTTGAAAACCGTCGGCGGGCAACCGTCCGTGGGTTCGAATCCCACTCTCTCCGCCACAAGGGCCGAAGGTATTCGGGCTTTGTGGGGGAGAGAGTGAGGCCCAATAGAGTATCTTGTAATTATTCGGTTTGCGGAAGTACCCAAGTGGCCGAAGGGGCTCCCCTGCTAAGGGAGTAGGCGTCTAAACAGCGTGCGAGGGTTCAAATCCCTCCTTCCGCGCCAGATGAAGCCATCGTATTTGTTCTAAAATGCGGCGGCTTCTTCTTTTTTTGCTGTTATTTTCTGATAAAATGTTTAATAAATTACTTCCCGCTCTTTGATGTACCCTTAGATTTACCCTTTACAGACATAAATGCCCCGCTGGACGCTCAATCCAACGGGGCTTAATTATGCGTTTTTTAATCCTAGATTATTATAATAGTTTTGTACTCTGGCCGCGGTATCTTTCCGCATTTGATCACTTGTGTGAGCGTACACGTTAAGGGTAAAACTAGCTGTAGCGTGGCCTAACATGTCCTGTACGCTTTTAATATCAGCGCCGGAGGCTATAGCTACAGTTGCCGCCGTATGGCGTAGATCGTGTGGTCTTGCGTCCGGTCTGCCAATGCTGGCAACTATCTTTTTAAAGTGTTTATAGAATGTATGTATGGCAATATGCTTCCCTATATCGTCAGTGAACACCAGATCATACGGATTATTCCACATCTGACCTGCTGCTAGATGGTTCGCGGCCTGTCGTGCCCGCTCCGCTCTTAGATACTTAAAGGTGATATCCGGCGGCTCAATTATCCTTGACTTGCCGTTCTTAGTGGTAGAGGCTATGAAATACTTTCCGCCTTTTGTTTTCTCTTTCTGGAGCTGTTGACTTATAAGTATGCGCTTATTCTCAAAATCAATCTGAGGCCATGAGAGGCCTAAAAGTTCCCCCTCACGCATACCTGTGAATAAATCCACAGCATAAGCGTTTTTAAATGGATGGTTTTCTATAGCCTTTAGGAAGAGCGGGAGCTCTGCATCTGTTAAGGGTTTTATATCCTTCTGTATTACCTTCGGTAGCCCCGCTGCGTCACATGGATTAGCCTGTATTATATCTTGCTTCAAGGCTACAGAGAGAGCTTTATGTAGTACGGCGGATATATTCTTCACCGTCTTAGCCGAACTACCGGAGCTTATCATGCCGTTGTACATTT
>CALWYO010000072.1 GCA_944385785.1 uncultured Oscillospiraceae bacterium
AAGAGCCTTTGACGGCCGGCGCCAGCCCAGAGCCCCAAGATAAAAAGACCAATAGCAACAGCGACCCAGAAAAGAGAGTCCAGAAATATTGATACCCACCAGGATTTTTTGCGACGTAATACTCCCAGGAAGTCGTATACTACGCCAGCGGCAATACCCAGGGACAACCCAGCTACAGCTTGAATGGCCTGTTTTGTCACTTCAATTTCCATGCTATTTAAAAAGGCGGGAGAAAAACCCTCCGCTTGCTGGTGCGGCATCCTCGTATTCTATAGCGTCTATAATCCCAGTGACAGTGACGTCGCCAGTGTCTACACTGAGCCTCTCCATATGCAGTTCGTCGCCGCGTACTGTCAGACCGCCCCTGGTGGTACCCATTACCACCTCCTGTTCATTAAAGCTCTCTACGTCAGTAACACCTGCAACGCTTAAACGTTCGCGCCCCTCCAGCACAAGGCTGTGCACCTGTTCTGGCTGCACTCTTCTATCCTCGTACGCCATTTGGCACCTCCTGCTTTATTAAAGTATCTGTCCTATTATATTGGGACACGCCAGACCTTATGACTCACATGTACATATACTCGAAATGGTAACAAACGTAAACATTTGTCGAAGGTGTTGACAATGTTTTGTAAATAGTGTATAGTGCCTTTGAAATCAATTGTAACTATTTTGTTACCTTTCAGGAGGACTGACAATGATATTCAGAAAAAGGGCCAATGGCAATGATGCGGGAAAGAGTAGAAACGGCGGGCGGCCGGGTCTAACTCGTCGCGTCAAAATGTCGGCTCTTATGACTCTCACTGCCTTTTGCTGTGCCCTGACGGTAGCGGCGGTGTTTAGCGGATCTATGGTCTGCTACGCCGTCTCCTACGAGGGTACTGATCTTGGTACAGTGAGCGATAGAGCGGAACTTGACCGCGCTATCCAAGAGGCGGAGGAGATTGCCACAGATATATTGGGACAGGAGTGTTCTCTCGCATCGTCAATAACAGTGACGGCAGACATTGGCGCTTCTCAGGGCGATGAGGGGCTTACTGAAAAATTGCTGGCCAGTGTAGAGGGTATTGCAGAAGGTTATGCAATTACTGTCGATGGCAAGGCAGTGGGGACTATGGATAGTCCTGAACAGCTATGGGATATTCTAACGTCAATACTTGAGGGCTACTCCACTGAAAACACCGTGTCCATAGGCTTTGCACAGACTGTCGCCGTAGAATATACATTTATCAGCCAGGATTTGTGCAGTGATCCTGAGGAAATAGCTGCTATGCTGTCTCCGGATAATGAGGATTCTCAGTTTAGCCTGGATGTGATTTCCAGCGAAAATGTCGAGATACTTGACAGTATACCGATGGAGACAAAATATGAGTATTCTGACCAGATGTACTCTGACGAGCGTGAACTTATTCAAGAGGGCAGCGATGGCGTAATGAGTACCAGGTATATCGTACAGCTTGTAAATGGACAGGAGATATCCAGAATGATGACAGGCAGCGGTACAATTAGTCAGCCGGTTGAACAGATAATTGAAGTCGGCACGCTGCCGGGGTCAAGAACTGATTCTACAGGGTCATATATCTGGCCAACAGATGGGAACCTTACATCTGATTTCGGAAACCGCAGCGTGGCTGTCGGCTCATCAAACCACAAGGGAATTGATATTGCAGGCCCTGTAGGCACGGATGTCTGGGCGGCCGACGGCGGTACAGTTATTTACGCTCAGTACTGGTCAGGCAGCGGATATGGAAATATAGTTATGATAGAGCATGACAACGGGGATATAACTTATTACGCGCACCTTGATTCAATAAGCGTCCAGGAGGGTGATGAGGTAGCCCAGGGCGATATCATTGGAGCAATGGGAGCAACCGGAAATGTCAGCGGGTCACATCTGCATTTTGAAGTGCGGCCTGGCGGTGGGGAACCTGCAAACCCTCTCAATTATCTGCCGTAAAATTTAAAATTTGGACGCCGTCTTACACGGAATTAAAAGCCGGAGGTTAAAGCCTCCGGCTTTTAGTCTGTTAAGAAAGCATATTCAGGGATATCAAATGCAGGCTAAAATTTGCGAAGCTCGACCAACAAAATAAAATGAGAAATCGTTTTTGGGACGGACTTGTACTGGCACAAGAACACAGAGAGGCCGAGAGTGTGCCCATAAGGGCGCGCGAGTCGGCCGCATTTTTGGAACAAAATCGCAGATTTTGTTCCAGCGTGTTGATATTTGTCGACACGAAGAAGCCGGAGGCTTTAGCCTACGGCTTCTTTATCTTACATCTGACTACCTGATAGATATTACTGATTCCGATATCATGAAATAGTCAGATGGTATTAGACATGGGCAGAGAACGATTTTATAATAGACCAAAGTATTAAACTTCATGCGCTATGAGCGCACCACGAAAAAGGCAAAAGAACGCGGCGCATGAAGTTTCGCGCATGTGGGCAGTATCGGCCCTGGCGCTTTGATTTTATGGCTGTGCCGCCAAAAGGGACACATGGCCGTTTTTGCTATGCTTTTGCATAGCAAAAATACCGGTGCCTAACCGCAGAAATTTTGAGAAGCAAGAGGTAGAGAATGTATATGGAATACGTGACACTGAATAATGGCGTTAGGATGCCAGCAGTGGGATTTGGAACATGGGACGTGCGCGGGGAATCAGGAAGACAGGCGATTATCCAAGCGTTGGAATTGGGCTACAGACTTTTGGATACGGCACAGATGTATGAAAATGAAGATATTGTTGGTAAGGCTGTAAGGGGCAGCGGTATACCCAGGAAGGACATGTTTATCACAACAAAGCTATATAGACCAAGTGCCGGTTATACCAAGGCAAAAAAGGGGATAGAGCGATCCTTGAGGGCTTTAGATATGGACTATATTGACTTGCTGCTGATACATGAGCCGTATGACAACGCGGCCCAGATGTACGATGCCTTCAGAGAAGCATATGAACAGGGAAAGGTCAGGGCGATCGGTATCTCAAACTTTAACATGGAAAAATATAAGGATTTCATAGAATATTGCGGAGTGATTCCAGCGGTAGACCAGGTTGAATCGCATGTGTACTTCCCGCAGCTGGATCTGAAAGATTTCCTGAAGAGCTATGGCACAGTTATGCAGTCATGGGCCTCCTTCTCAGAGGGCAGGAAAAATATTTTTAGAGAGCCTTTGCTGATAGAGATTGGGAAACAGTATGGAAAAACAGCGGGACAGGTGGCGCTGCGCTTTCTGGTACAGAATGGTATACCTGTTATACCAAAGTCAGTGCATACGGATAGAATGAGGGAAAATCTGTCGGTATTTGATTTTAACCTGACTCAGGCGGACATGAAGAGAATTGCTGGACTTGATAAGGGAAAATCTCTGTTTGGGTGGTATTGATGCCTGCCTGTAGCCGTCCCTTGCAGTTTTTTTGTGAAGAAGTAGCATCCCAGAAAGAAAGACCTATAGTTTTTAATGACTTTAATGGAGATCAGATAAAAATGTAATGTTTAAGCATGAGAGGAATGTGGAATAATATACCAAGAGCCCGTGCCGCTGGCGGCGTATTTTAGGGCAGGAGGTATATATGGAACAGATCGCTTTTTATGACGCAAAACCTTACGATAAGACATGGTTTAATGCTCTTGCACCTGCTGCAGGAATTTCCATCAGGTATCTTGAAAACAGGCTTGACCAGGAGACGGCGCTGCTGGCCCACGGATGCAGGGCTGCCTGCATATTTGTATCAGATACTGCCGATGAACCTGTACTTAAAGAGCTTTCTGCCTTGGGAGTAGAGGCTCTGGTGCTGCGTTGCGCCGGATACAATAATGTAGATATTAATTCAGCTGAGAAAAATCATATAGCGGTATATCGTGTTCCCGCCTATTCGCCGTCTTCGGTGGCGCAGCACGCTCTTGCTCTGCTTTTGACGCTTGCCCGTCGCACCCATAAGGCCTTTACCAGAACAAGGGAGAGAAACTTCAGTCTGGAGGGGCTCACAGGTATGGATTTAGAGGGCAAAACTGTTGGAGTTATTGGTACAGGAAGAGTTGGACTGAAATTTTGCCAGATGTGTTTAGGGCTTGGAATGAAGGTAATAGCATATGATATAAACCCGATATGGGGTATGGGTATCGAATACGTGCGTATGGATGAACTGCTGCGCCGCTCTGACGTCATATCTCTTCATTGTCCATTGACGCCTCAGACTTATCATCTGATAAGCCGCGCGGCATTCCACACTCTTAAAGACGGTGTTTATATTATAAATACATCCCGCGGGGCGCTTATTGACAGTCAGGCACTTTTGGATAATATAAAGTCAGGGAAAGTTGGCGCTGCGGGGCTTGACGTCTATGAAGAGGAGGCGGACTATTTTTATGAGGATGTTTCATCAAAGGTAATGAGCGACGATACGCTGAATCTGCTACTCTCTCAGCCCAACGTACTTGTCACAGGACACCAGGCGTTTCTCACGGATCAGGCGCTGAAGGCTATTGCAGAGACTACAGTAGACAATCTGCGATGCTTCTTTGAAGGGACAAAATCACCAAACAGGCTGCTCCCTATGGAAACTGCCGCGGCTCTTTGACCGTCAGACAGTCGGATATGGACAGAGCATCAGGCTGTTTTTTGCAGGAAAGTTACAAAAAACTTATTGTTTTCCCAAAGTAATTGAAATCTCCATGGGAAAGAGAGTATAATATATCGGTTGAAGTTTAAATGACTCGATTTTTAGGAGTGTTACTTTTGGAAAAAAAAGATACGCAATGTGGCGATCATAGCACACGTTGACCACGGGAAGACCACACTGGTGGATGAAATGCTCAAGCAGTCCGGCGTTTTCAGGGAGAATCAGGCCGTACAGGAGCGGGTTATGGACTCCAACGATCTGGAACGTGAGCGGGGAATTACAATACTTGCAAAGAATACTGCGGTTGAATACGGCGGGATAAAAATAAACATTGTGGATACCCCAGGCCATGCCGACTTCGGCGGTGAGGTTGAGCGCATACTAAAGATGGTAAACGGCGTTATCCTCCTGGTAGATGCAGCTGAGGGACCAATGCCTCAAACCAGATTCGTCCTCTCAAAAGCTCTGGAACTGGGCCACAGAGTAATAGTAGTTCTAAATAAGATTGACCGTCCTGACCAGAGAGTTTTGGAAGTTGTAGACGAAGTGCTTGAGCTGCTTATGGAACTTGGATGTACCGATGAGCAGCTGGATTCTCCGATGCTCTTCTGCTCAGGACGCCGTGGTACAGCCAGCTTTTCGCCGGATGTGGACGGAACGGACCTTAAGCCGCTTTTTGACACTATAATTGACTATATACCTGCTCCGGAGGACCATGACAATGAACCGCTGCAGATGCTGGTGTCGTCCCTGGACTATAACGACTATGTTGGCAGAATAGCTATCGGCCGTATTGAACGGGGCGTTATACGGCAGAACCAGGAGCTTGCCGTCTGTAATTATCACGGACAGGCACAGGCAAAAAAGGCTAAAGCCGTAAGCATATATGAGTTTGACGGACTTGCAAGGTCGCCTGTACAGGAGTCAAGTTCAGGAAATATAATAGCTCTATCAGGTATACCTGATATCACGATAGGGGACACCATATGTGCGCCTGAAACACCTGAACCGCTGCCATTTGTAAAAATATCCGCACCGACAATGGAGATGACCTTTTCTGTCAATGACTCGCCTTTCGCCGGTCGTGAGGGTAAATTTGTCACTTCCCGTCAAATAAGGGAGAGATTGGCAAGGGAAACTTTGAAGGATGTTTCGCTGAGGGTTACAGATGTTGAAGGTTCTGATCACAGCTTTAATGTGGCTGGACGCGGTGAGATGCATCTATCTATACTTATCGAGACAATGCGGCGTGAGGGATATGAATTTGCTGTATCACCCCCGCGTGTGCTGATGCGGGAAATCGACGGAGTCCTCTGTGAACCAATAGAGCGTGTTGTGGCTGACGTGCCTTCAGATTCGGTGGGCTCTGTTATAGAGAAACTGTCCTCCAGAAAAGGTGAATTTGTGGAGATGACGCCTGTTGGCGACAGAATGAAGCTCACCTTTTTTGTTCCGTCGCGAGGACTCTTTGGGTATAGAAATGAATTTCTGACTGATACAAAAGGCGAGGGCATAATGAGCTCAGTTTTTGAGAAGTATGAAAAGTACAAGGGAGAGGTGTCCCGCCGCAATTCTGGATCGCTTGTGGCGTCAGAGACAGGTGAAGCTGTAGCTTACGGAATTTTTGGAGTTCAGGACAGAGGCGTAATGTTTGTCTCTCCGGGCGTCCAGGTATATGCAGGTATGGTAGTTGGAGAGACGCCTAAGGCGGAGGATATAACGGTGAATGTTTGCAAGCGCAAGCAGCTTACCAATATGCGCGCAGCAGGGTCGGACGAGGCGCTGCGTCTTGTGCCGCCCAGGGTGCTGTCTCTGGAACAGTGCCTGGAGTTTTTAGCCGATGATGAACTTTTGGAAGTTACTCCGCAGAGCCTGCGTATAAGAAAGCGGATATTGGACCATTCCCTCAGGATGAAAGCTGCAAAATCAAAACAGCAGTGATAGTAAAATGCCCCGCCGTCCGGCGGGGTATTAGTTTGCAGATAGGGACAAAAACTTTTTATGCGACAGCGATTACTGATAAAATATGCCGCGGGTACTCGGAAGACTTAATGCCTGATGTTACTCCGGCAGCCCCATAAAGTTGCGCTCGCAGACCGCCATTCTCACAGGGGGCCTGTCGGGACCCATGAAATTTGGCATTACGGAGTATACGGCAGAGCCGTCAATAGCGGCCTCGCAGATTTTTATTGCGTTTGGAAGACAGTCGGTGCCCAGAGGCGCGCCTAAAGCCCTGAAATCGTGGTGACCATTGTATATGCCGTCATACTTATCTGAAAGACTGACCATGGTCTGGAGACCTTTTATCGTTACTTCAACAGGCGTTCCAGATACCCCAAGATTGTAGTTGAGAGCGTCCCCTACAAAAAGGCTCCTGGTCATCTCGTCTAGGAACATCATCTGTCCTGGTGTGTGACCCTGACATTCATAGGCAGTTACGATACGCCCTCCGCCCAGATCAAAGGTATATCCCTGACGGATCTGGGTGACTTTCTGATCTTTGACTTTAACTGGGTCTGGGGGAACTATGTCCTTATCAATATCATAACCATAGAGATTGTGCACCTGATAAACGCTGGGAAGGCAACCGTGCATCCTCTTTGCAATGGTTGCGGCATAGTTTTTTCGCTTCTCAACAGTTTCGTAGTGAAATCCGCCGAAGTCTTTTTCGCCGATGTAGACTTCCGGAAACTGCCAGGCGTTACCAGTGTGATCTCCGTGCCCATGTGTCAGAGCCACTATGACGGGTTTTTGGGTGATGCGGCTGACAGCGCCTCTGAGATCGCCTATACCGATGCCGGTGTCAATAAGAAGAGCTTTTTCGCTTCCCACCAGTAAAAATATGCTGGCGCAGTCAAATTCGTCTATTTCATAAGTATCCTCTTTGAATTGGACAATTGGGTATAATTCGGTCATTCTATCCGCCTCCTAATTAAAATATTCTCTATTGTTTTCATTATATCATACCAAATATAAGAGTTTAAAGACAGTTGGCGCTAATGCCTGCTATTTCTTGACATTGCAAGTAGCCTTGTGAATATTCAGGAATAAAATAGAAATATTGACTGAAAATTATATTTTGCATGTTTAACGAATAAAGTTTATAATAGTACAGGCTTAGAACCACATAGGAGGGACCAATGGAAAAGTTTTTTGAGAGTATTGGCGGGGCGATGCCGGGCATTATAACAGTAGTGCTGGTGCTGGTCTGCATACTGATATTTACAAAGCCCATTAGATTCATACTGAAATTATTGATAAATACGCTTATAGGTTTTGTTGTGCTGATACTTATAAATAAGTTTGGTTCGTACATAGGCGTGACGTTGGGTGTGAACTGGATAAATGCAGCGGTGGTAGGCATATTGGGAGTGCCTGGAGTCGCACTGCTGCTTATTCTCAGGTGGCTTATGATAATATAAGCGATATAAGCGGTGAATGTAAGAGGTTATGAGTGTATGGTAAGACGGGCACTTATTACGGGAGGCTCCAGGGGCATAGGCGCAGCATGCGCCAGAGCATTGGCCGCTGCCGGTATGGATGTAACTGTCAATTACGCTGTAAACGGCGGTAAAGCAGCTCAAGTTGCACGTGAAATTGGCGGACAGGCTTTCATGGCTGATGTATCGGACCAGAGAGCGGTTAATGAGATGTTCCAGTGCGTAGGTGATGTGGACGTGCTTGTGTGCAACGCTGGGATAGCGATGCAAAAACTTTTCACAGATACCACGGCTGAAGATTGGCGCAAGGTGTTTTCTGTAAATGTGGACGGCGTTTATAATACTTGCTATTGCGCTGTGCCGCATATGATTAGAAATCACTGGGGCAGGATAATCATAATTTCGTCAATTTGGGGAAGGATGGGAGCTTCCTGCGAGGTAGCTTATTCTGCTTCAAAAGCTGCTCTTATAGGTTTTACGCAGGCGCTTTCAAGAGAACTTGGCCCTTCAGGCATAACGGTAAACTGTGTGGCGCCGGGGGTCATAGATACGGATATGAATAAGAGACTTTCCGATGATGTGCTGAACGAACTTAAGGAATCTACTCCGCTTATGCGGATAGGCACGCCGGAGGATGTGGCAAACACTGTAACTTTTTTGGCGTCTGAAGAGGCCTCCTTTATAACTGGACAGACTTTGGGTGTTGATGGCGGTTTTCCAGGATAGACGAGAAATTTCTGATATTTTTAGTGCTTTCGACCAAAAATAAAAAATTTTTCTTTATTTAGCCAGCAGGAGTCTTTCCGTTGACAAAGGTTAAAAACTCTGTTATATTTATAACAATGTGGGGCAAGTCTGCCCATGGGTTCGAGCGTTCTTTGCGGCGCTCGATTCCACTGCTTATGAAGGTTTTTTTGAAGGAGCTGAGGTAATGGTCAAACTCACCATAAATGGTATACAAGTTGAAGTGCCAGAGGGAAGCACTATACTGGAGGCCGCTCAGATAGCCGGCGTCAGGATACCTACTCTGTGCTATCTTAAGGATGTAAACGCCATAGGCGCGTGCCGTATGTGTTTATGCGAAGTCAAAGGAGCTCGCGCGCTTGCTGCGGCCTGTGTTTACCCCGTAACAGAGGGTATGGAGGTTAACACAAATACTCCTGCTCTTAGGGAAAATCGCAAGAAAACCCTTGAGTTGATACTGTCCAATCACAGAATGGACTGCTTGTCCTGCCCTCGCAGCACAGATTGTGAACTTCAGGAACTGTGCCGTGAGTACGGAGTGGATCAGTACAAATACGGTAGACCAGACCTCAAGCCTGATATAGATGATTCCGCTGTACATCTTGTACGCGATAACTCAAAGTGCATACTCTGCCGCCGCTGTGTGGCAGTTTGCCGTAAAAACCAGTACACTGGCGTTATAGGCGCTAATGAGAGAGGATACGACACCCATATATCTTCAGCGTTTGATATGCCTCTTGCGAATACGGCCTGCATCAACTGCGGTCAGTGCATTGCTGTATGTCCCACCGGTGCGCTTACAGAGAAGGACGATACTGACAAAGCCTGGGCAGCTATTGAAGATCCCACAAAGCACGTTGTGGTTGCTCCTGCTCCGTCAGTTCGCGCTCAACTGGGTGAGTGCTTTGGAATGCCCATAGGCACCAATGTGGAGGGCAAGATGATAGCTGCCCTCAGGCGTCTTGGCTTTGACAAGGTCTTTGACGTAGATACGGCAGCGGACCTCACGATAATGGAAGAGGGTACGGAACTTCTAAACCGTTTGAAAAACGGCGGAAAGCTTCCGATGATAACCTCATGCTCACCAGGATGGGTTAAATTCTGCGAGACATATTATCCGGAGTTTATAGACAATCTGTCCACCTGCAAGAGCCCACAGAATATGTTTGGAGCTATTACGAAGAGCTATTACGCTGAGAAGGCCGGAATTGACCCGAAGGATATTGTGGTTGTTTCCATTATGCCATGCACAGCCAAGAAATTTGAGGCTCAGCGTCCGGAGCTTGGCGTAAACGAAATTGCCGATGTGGATATCTCTCTTACAACAAGAGAACTCGCCGCCATGATAAGACGCGCAGGCATTGATTTTGTCTCGCTGCCTGATGAGGAGTGCGATCCAGTCTTCGGCATAGCTTCCGGAGCCGGACATATATTTGGCGCCACTGGAGGAGTCATGGAGGCGGCTCTTCGTACGGTGTATGAGGTAGTCACCGGACAGCAGCTTGATCCGCCAGACTTCAAAGAGGTGCGCGGTGTAGAAGCCATAAAAGAAGCTGAATATGATCTTAACGGCACTAAGGTGAAAGTGGCGGTTACTTCTGGCCTCAATAATGCGGCTAAACTTCTGGATATGGTGAAATCCGGAGAGAAAGACTATACATTTATCGAGGTTATGTGCTGCCCAGGCGGATGCGTAAACGGTGGCGGCCAGCCCCATCAGCCGGCCTATATACGCAATGCCGTTGATCTCAGGGCGCTGAGGGCGAAGGCTCTGTACTCAGAAGATGAGGCGTCAACATATCGCAAGAGCCATGACAATCCAAATATAAAAGAGCTTTATCAGAACTATCTGGGAGAGCCCAATGGACACAAAGCCCACGAGCTGCTTCATACTACATATGTAAAACGTCCTGTACACAGAATATAATCTGTGTGAAATAATGAACTCCCTCGGCGAAAGCCGAGGGAGTTCATTATTTATGCTAAGCCGCCAAAGAAGAGATAGCTGAACATTCGGCAGCAAATATCCCACCAGTTTAGCTTTTCTACATTATCTCCGGCGATTATGTCGGTTACTGCTATGGTCTCTCCATTACAGGAAACTGTAAGTGTGCCGAGCTTTTGTCCGGCAGACACAGGGGCGGTGAGGCTTTCAACCAATTCAACGTCTTTTTCCATGGACTGAAGATCTGTTTTTTTCACAAGTATAGGTGTCGTATCTGCTAAAACAGGCTGCACATAATCGTTTTCACCGAGAGTGACAGGTATGGGCGGCAGCACTTCGTCAGGATAGGGAACTGTCAGAGTGTATGCTGCAAAGCCAAAGCTGAGAAGAGTTTTTGCGCTTTCAAATCGATCGGCAGAAGATTTGCAGTTTAGAACTACGGCGATATATTCCACGCCGTCCCGCTGAGCTGTGGCTGCGAGACAATGACCGGCGGAACTCGTATAGCCGGTTTTCAGGCCGGTAGCGCCAGAGTAATATCGTATGAGCTTATTTGTGTTGGAGAGCCCAAAGGTGCCGTCCCTTATGGAATCCATCCATATTGTGGTGTACTCTTTTATCCATTCGTGACGGATAAGCTCACGTGACATAAGGGCAATATCGCGAGCTGTGGTGAGATGATCAGGATCGTCCATAAGACCTGTGCAGTTGGTAAAGTTTGTATTGGACATACCAAGCTCGGCGGCTCTGTCATTCATTATAGTTACGAATGCCTGTTCAGAGCCTGAGATATGCTCTGCCACAGCCACAGCGGCATCATTTGCAGAGGAAACAACGATGCACTTGAGCATCTCTCCAAGGCTCATCTGCTCTCCCTCCTCAAGATAAACCTGACTGCCGCCCATGCTGGCTGCCCTGGCGCTGGTGGTGACAGTGTCGTCAAGGGAAACTGTGCCGTTCTCTACGGCCTCTACAATAAGGAGTATTGTCATTACCTTGGTGACGCTGGCAGGCTCTAACCGCTCATCTGCATTTTTTTCAAATATAACTGTGCCCGTTTCCTTTTCAATGAGGATGGCGGAAGGAGCAGGGATGTCTATTTCCTGGGCAGTGGCAGGAGCCGGTTCCTCGTCAAATACGGTGGCTGGGACATCTTCATCCGGTTCCGACTCCATTGAGATATCAGCCGCGGCGACAGGTATGGAGAGAATTAGAGCTAATGTTAAAATCAAGGCGAGCTTTTTCATATGGAATCCCCCTTTGTCTTCTGATGAAGGATATGATTTGTCCAACGCCAATATTCCTCTTGAAATTTTTTGCGAACTCTGCTATACTTGCAGACAGACATTTGGAAGCGCGGATATAGTTCATCGGTAGAACGACGGCTTCCCAAGCCGTAGAGGTGGGTTCGATTCCCATTATCCGCTCCACGTCGTCGCAAACTATGTTCTGCGTATAGCTTACATAGTCTGCGACGACGATTTTTTTATGATAGCGGTTGCTCTCGTGTTTTATATTGTATGTTCTTTTAGAGCGATTTTAAATCTTAGAAGACATATGTTTCAACCAGCTTTGACATAACGTGAATTTCCCCGATTGCATTTTCTAAATGAAAGATGCCCAACTTATGCCCTGTGCTGTCGTTATAAATTTTGCTGAGGGAAGGGGAACGACTGAGTATGTCATTGGCAATGATATCATTTGTTTCAAAGACTGCTTTACCGTAATACCGCAAGAACTTCCCGCCTATTGAAGCGCATATTTCAACATTAGGATTTACCTGCATTTGTGCGTATACGTCTTTAAATGTGCCGACTCCAAAATAGAGTTTATCATCTTTTAAAAGATGGAAACCAATTGGGCGGCACCTTGGTTTATCACAATCTACCGTTGTCAGATAGAACACAGATGTTTCACTCAAAAAATTGTCAATTATTTGGATTCTGTCCATTTATGATTCTCCTTTATATTTTTATTGATAGAATTATAATTATAACAAGATTTTTATCAAGTACGATATTTTCTGATACTTAGTATTTAAAAAGATACCATAGTGGGAGGAGAAAAAATGGCAAAGGATTTGTATGGAATATGCCCCTATATAACAGCTCAAAAAGTGGTGCATGGCAAGTGGACAATCCTGATTATGCATTATTTGTGCAAAGGCCCGTTTCGCTTTAATCAGCTTTTAAGGATGTTGCCAGCTATGACTCATGCGGCGCTTTCAAAACAGCTCAGACAGTTGGAACAATTTGGGCTTATAATACGCACGGAGTACCCTCAAGTTCCCCCTAAAGTGGAGTTCGAACTCAGCGATATTGGAAGGGAACTTATGCCAACGCTATGCCAACTCAGACAATTTGGAGCTAAATATATTGAACATATAAATAGTAAACAGGCAGATTAGATGCATGGGGAATATGGGAGGTAAGATGTGGAATTACGTGTTCTACAATATTTTCTTGCAGTTGTGAGAGAAGAAAATATCACGCGCGCCGCTGAGTCCCTTCATGTTACGCAACCTACTCTCAGCCGTCAGATAGGACAGTTGGAAGAAGAATTGGGAGTCAGGCTTTTTACGCGGGGAAGACATTTAAAACTCACCGAAGCTGGAGTAATATTACGCCGACGAGCTGAGGAAGTTACAGCGTTAATGGATAAAGTGGAGAATGAACTCAAAGAAAATTCAGAGATAGGCGGCATAATATCAATTGGAAGCGGTGGATTGATGGCACTTCACGATCTGGGTACCGCTATGGACGGATTTAAGAAAAAATATCCCAATGTACAGTATCGGCTTTACACCAACAGTGCGGAATATGTGAAGGAACGGTTGGAACAGGGAATACTGGATTTCGGAATATTATTAGAGCCAATCGATGTAACAAAATTTGAATATATCCGCATGAGAACAAAAGAGCGGTGGGGGCTTCTTGTAAATACGTCCCACCACCTGGCAGGCAAAGAATTTATTGAGAGGGAAGACCTTTTGGATATACCGCTTATAACGACGGATAGATTGCCATTACAGAGAGAACTTGACAATTGGATGGGTGGTGATTTTCATCGGCTCAAATTATTCGCTACTCACAATATCATAACCGGCGTTACTATGCTGGTAGACGCAAGGGCCGCGTCTGTACTTACGGTGGAAGGAGCTGCCAATATGCTTGATAGGACTAAGATGGTATTCAGACCTCTGTACCCTGAGCTGTCGATGACATCGGTTCTTGCCTGGAAAAAACATCAGACAGGCGCAGGCATTGCCGGCAAGTTTTTGGAATATTTCAAAAGTATTCACTGAATGTATGCTGCCGTATTCATAGAAGGCATTGGATTTATAGTTTCCCAGAGACTACAATATACATTGAGAACTACAGTGCTTACTGTATGCGATGGAACTACTAATGACCAGGGAGGCAGTTACTTATGATATATCAGACAATACCAATAAGCGAAGATAAAAGCGTTTCATTGACTGCATATGTGCATGATGACATTCATACCTGCGGTACGGAAAAAGGCCGTCCGGCGATTATCGTTCTTCCTGGAGGAGCATTTTCATTTCTGTCGCCTTTTGAAGCGGAGCCGGTAGCGTTGACATTTTTGCAGAAGGGATTTAATACATTTGTGCTGCGTTACACGGTCGGAGACGATTGCCGCTATCCGGAAGTGCTGATTGAAGTTTCGTCTGCAATCAAGATGGTGCGGGACAAAGCTGCTGAGTGGAATATAAATCCGCAGAGGGTGTCGCTTATGGGTTTTTCTGCAGGAGCATGTCTGGCGGGAATGTCGGCTACTCAATGGAATGCCCCTGAAATTTCAAGGGCATTAAATACATCGCCTGAGTACATACGCCCTGATGCTGCCGTTATTGCATACGGCTGCTGGGATAATTCCGGCACTATATGGAATGATCCAGCGTTTGTAAACCCAAATGCATCACAATTTCCAAAGAGCTGCCCGCCTCAACTTGACCTTATAAACTATGTGGGAGACCATGTTTGCCCGCTCTTTATATGGCATAATCAAAAAGATAAATATGCACCTGTAAGAAATTGCCTTATGATTGCTGAGGAGATGTGCCGCCTGGAAATTCCGGTTGAGCTGCATCTTTATACAGAAGGAGAGCATGGAATGAGTGTTGCAAATCAGCTGTGCTACCGTGACGAAGAGAATAAAAGGCTTATTGAAGATAATCCAAATGTGAGTATGTGGGTGGATATGTGCACAAATTGGCTGAACAAAGTGCTATGCAATTAAGACGCTGAATATTTACGTGCTCAATCTAAATATCTATGCCGCACTGTCCATATTTTGTCCGGACAGTGCGGTTTTAGTTGGAAGATACAACTGGTTATCAAATAGTACGCCGGAATTTAAAGCGATAGACATATAGAAGGGGGTGAGTAATAAACGAAAGGACGTATGTATTGAGAGAACTTGACTTTATAACAATAAAATGATATAAATAAATATTCCATGAATGTTTTAGGAGATAGAGGCAAATGTGGGTGTCGGATAAATGGGAGGACTATGAGCTTCTGGACTGCTCTGATGGAGAGCGTCTTGAGCGGTGGGGTGATAGAATACTGATTCGCCCGGATCCACAGGTTATTTGGGATACCCGCAAAACAGATCCAAGGTGGCGAAAAGCCGACGCCAGATACGAAAGATCCAAAACGGGCGGCGGCGCCTGGGATAAGCGTGCGCTGCCTGAAAGCTGGCAGATAGGTTATGGTAATCTGGTTTTTAACGTAAAGCCCATGAACTTTAAACATACCGGAATTTTTCCAGAACAGGCTTCCAATTGGGAGTATGCAATGGAGAAAATACGCACAGCCGGGCGGCCTATAAGCGTCCTGAACCTTTTCGCTTATACCGGCGCCGCCACTGTGGCAGCGCTTTCAGCGGGAGCCAGCGTATGTCATGTTGACGCGGCTCGCGGTATGGTGCAATGGGCTAAGGAAAATGCCGCGGCGTCAGGTGTCGCGGATATGCCGGTCCGCTGGATAGTCGACGACTGCGGGAAATTTGTTGAGAGGGAAATACGCAGAGGGCATAAATATGACGCCATTATTATGGATCCGCCGTCTTATGGACGGGGACCAGGAGGCGAAATATGGAAGTTGGAGCAGAACCTGACGCCTTTTGTCAGGCTGTGCGGGCGTGTGCTGTCAGACACTCCCCTTTTTGTTATCATCAACTCATATACAACGGGACTTGCCCCAGCCACGCTCACTTACGTGGCCCAGACTACATTTGGGAAACAGGGCGGAAAAGCAGAGAGCCAGGAACTTGGACTGTCTGTGACAGCCACGGGCCTTCCGCTGCCCTGCGGAGCAGCCTGTCGAGTGGAATTTTAAATTATCGTATTGGCTGCTGGGAGCTTTAACAATGGATATTGCTATTAAAACAGAGAATTTGACATATTTCTATAATGTTGACGAGACAGGAGATCAGGATATACCTGATGTGCTGGACAATGTGAGCCTGGAGATTAAAAAAGGAACTTTTGTGGCTATATTAGGGCATAACGGCTCCGGAAAATCCACTCTGGCAAAGCATATGAACGCACTCCTTCTGCCAAAGGGCGGTACTGTTACGGCATTTGGAATGGATACAAAGGATGAGAGCCTCCTGCTTGAAATACGCCGCCGGGTCGGTATGGTATTTCAAAATCCAGATAATCAGATTGTATCGAATGTTGTTGAAGAAGATGTGGCCTTTGCCCCGGAAAACCTGGGAGTGGCGTCTCCGGAGATAAGGCGCAGGGTAGACGATGCGCTAAAAACGGTGGGAATGTATGAGTTCCGAAACCACGCTCCGCATCTCCTGTCAGGGGGACAGAAACAGAGAGTCGCGATTGCCGGAGTATTGGCCATGGACCCTGAGTGTATTGTGTTTGATGAACCTACGGCAATGCTGGATCCCAGCGGCCGGCGGGATGTTATGGAGATAATACACAAGCTCAGATATGAGAGAGGCACAACTGTAGTTTTGATAACCCATCATATGGAGGAGGCCGCCCTGGCCGACAGGGTGATTGTCATGTCTGATGGACATGTGGTGATGGACGGCAAACCCAAAGAGGTTTTTGTGCGTGTAGAAGAACTGGACGAACTGGGCCTTACGGTACCGGAGACGACAAGACTGCTGTTTGAACTGAAGAACGCCGGAGTAGACTTACCGCTGGACGCTTTATCAATTGATGAGTGTGCGAAAGTGCTTGCTGATAAGTTTGGGTAAACCGGTTTAGCAATAAAATATGCTTATTATGGGCGACATTCTTCAAATGAGGAAGCCGCACCGAAAGGAAAAACATATGAGTAAAACCCCTATTTTGAAAATTGAGAATCTTACGCATGTCTATTCTAAAGGCACGCCGTTTGAGCTGAGCGCGCTTAATGGGATTAACCTGGAAATAGGCAGAGGGGAAGTAATAGGGATCATTGGGCATACTGGTTCTGGAAAGTCTACGCTTATACAGCATCTTAATGCCCTGATAAAGCCCACCGAGGGAAGAATTTATCTTGACGGAAAAGACATAAATGAGTCGAAGCAGTCGGTAAAGGAAGCCCGAAGCCGTGTGGGCCTTGTATTTCAGTATCCTGAGTACCAGCTTTTTGAAGAAACCGTCTATAAGGATATTGCTTTTGGCCCTAAGAATATGCGTCTTACTCCAGATGAAATCGACGTGCGCGTCAGGGCGTCGGCGCAATTTGTTGGGATTGACGAAGAGCTTTTGGAAAGGTCGCCTTTTGACCTTTCCGGCGGGCAGAAGCGGCGTATTGCGATTGCAGGAGTTATAGCCATGCTGCCGGAAGTGCTGGTGCTTGATGAGCCTATGGCGGGGCTTGATCCGGCAGGCAGAAGAGAGATAATGGAGAATTTGATGGGCTATCATCGGGAGACCGGCAATGCCATGCTGATCGTCACTCACAGTATGGAGGAAGCGGCCAGGTATGCCCAAAGAATGATCGTTTTGGAACATGGGCGTGTAGCTATGGACGGAACGCCGGATCAGGTGTTTTCCAGGGAAAAGGAACTTAAAGAGATGGGACTGGCCGTGCCCGAGATGACAGAGCTTGCTGAGAAACTCAGGGGATGCGGGCTGCCGCTGGAAGGCACCATATATACAGTGGAGCAGATGCGCGACGCTCTCTTGAGGCTTGGAGGGGGGCGGCAGGATGCTTAAAGATATAACATTGGGACAGTATTTCCCTGGAGATACAGTTGTACATCGTCTGGATCCACGGACAAAGATAGTACTTGTGCTTGTGTACATTGTGGCGATGTTTATAGCTGAGAGTTTTGCATCATACGCTCTTATGCTGGTAGTCCTTGCCTTGGCGATATCGCTATCCAGAATACGTCTGGCCACTGTCCTTAAAGGCGTGAAGCCTCTTATATTTGTCATTGCCATTACGGCGTTTTTGAACATATTTTATACAAGCGGCCGGGTACTGGTTGAGTTTTGGATATTCAAGATAACTGAAGAAGGAATTTTTAACGCCATATTTATGTCGTTGAGGATAATAATGCTCATTATGGGTACGTTTATGCTGACGTATACCACATCACCGATAATGCTTACTGTTGGGATTGAACAGCTCTTGGGTCCTTTGAAAGTTATAAAGGTGCCTGTCCATGAGCTTGCGATGATGATGAGTATGGCTCTGAGGCTTATACCTACTCTTATTGAAGAGACTGACAAGATTATGAGTGCTCAGAAGGCCAGGGGAGCGGATTTTGATACGGGAAACCTGATTCAAAAGGCAAAGGCCCTTTTGCCGATTCTTGTACCGCTTTTTATCTCTGCCTTCCGCAGAGCCGACGAGTTGGCTGTAGCAATGGAGAGCCGCTGCTATCATGGCGGAGAGGGCAGGACGCGCCTGAATGTATTGACTATGAGCGGAAGAGACTACATCTCCTTTGCCTCGGCCGCTGCGGTGTTGGCTGGAGTTATAACCCTGGCTCACTTTGGATTATGAGTTGGAGAGCATGATGAGAAATATTGCTATTCGGCTTAGATATGATGGGACAGAATACCACGGCTGGCAGGTTCAGAAAACTGATGTTACAGTGGCAGGAACTATTGAGTCGGCGCTTTCAAAGCTGACTGGGGAGAATGTAAAGATTACAGGGTGCGGACGCACAGATGCTGGAGTTCACGCCGAGAGCTACTGTGCAAATTTCAAGAGCCGTTGCTCAATACCGGCATCGCGTCTGCCGTTGGCGCTGAATGCGCTGCTGCCGGATGATATAGCTGCTGTTGCAGCCATCGACGCTCCTGAAGATTTTAACGCCATACTTTCCTGTAGAAAAAAGGAATACACATACAGGATTGTAAATTCGAGGATTAGAGATCCTTTCCGCAGACATAAGGCTTATTTTTACCCTGTGCCGTTAAAGCTGGATATTATGTCCAAAGCGGCCGCGGCATTTGTGGGGACCCATGATTTCGCCGCTGTGCGTTCCGTAGGTACGGAGACAAAGACTACAGTCAGAACTGTCTATTATTGCGATATTTTCGAGCAAGATGGAGAGATTCGGATGCGCGTATGCGCGGATGGATTCCTGTATAATATGGTCAGAGCAATTATGGGTACGGTTATCTACTGCTCTGAGGGGAAAATCAGTCCCGAAGATATACCTGAACTTTTGGAAAAAGGCGACAGGAGGCTGACGGGCCCTACGGTGCCTCCGCAGGGGTTGTATCTGACGCGAGTTTGGTATGATGGCGCTGTAGGAGAGATGATGAGTTGAGGATCTTTGCATTTGAGACTCCAATGTGCTATAATATATTGAACTGATTTTGTAAATTTCAGGTAAGATCATTAGTGCGACGGCTGTATTCTTATCGGGTCAGGCGCATTGATTGGATAATTAATTATGAAAGATGCTCCTAAAAAAAAGATAGGACTTATAAGGGTGATCCTGATAGTTCTGGTGGCGGCCACAGCGATATTGGCCGTGATTATGGCTGTAAATGGACGTGACGGCGGGTTTCGTGGCCTATGGGACGCTATTACAGGCGGGTCTGATGCAACAGAGTTTTATTATGAGAGTTCTTCAGGCGGTGCTTTCGGGGCAATAGGCAATAGAGGACTGGCCGTTGCATCGAATTCAGGACTGTATGTATTTGATAAAGAGGGTAAGCAGAGCTTTTCAATGTTGTTTAGCTTTGAAAGTTCATCTTTGGATACGGCAGGCAATTACGGTGTGATTTGTGATATAGGTGGAAAGTCCGTCATATTCTTCAATACGAGTGGAGTGATATCTCAGATAGAGATGGACTATCCTGTTATTTCCGCCACAGTAAATGAAGAAGGTTATCTGTGCGTATGCACCGAAGAGAGCGGGTATCTGGGATCTGTAACAGTCTATAACTCTGAAGGTACGGATATATACAAATGGTATTCTGGTTCTGCGAGAGTCTTGTCAGCAGATGCAAACGATGGATCTCAACTTTTGGTGCTGACCATAGGGCAGGGTGGAAGCAACCTTGTGCTGATGCCATTAAGCAGCGAACAGGAGACGTCAAGATATTCTTCCTCTGGCCTTATTATTGACGCTGGTTTTGATGGCAATAATATCTGGGCAGTGACAACAGAGAGCGTGCTTTTTTTCAATAACAGACTTGAAGAACGCGGAACTTACGACTTTTCAGGAAAGTATCTGGAGGCATATACGGCCGGAAGCGGATACATGGTTCTGCGTACAAGTGACTATCAGATGGGTGGACAGAGCCAGATTGTGTCTTTGTCTGACAGCGGTCAGGAGCTGGGTTCAGCTATGACAGAAGCAGAACCTGTGGATATGGCGGCTTCAGATGAGACTGTGGCAATTTTATATTCTGGCAGTGTTGTTACATATGATCTTCGTATGTCTCCAGAGGGGCGCGCTGAGTGCGCCTCGGGAACTGAACGAGTGGTTATCAGAAGCGACGGGACAATTCTGGCGGCAGGGGCATTTTCGGCATATGTGTGCGAGTTCGCTGAATATGCACAGGATGATGCATCCATGGAGAGCTAATGCCATCCTAAACATACATAAGGAGAAATACGACAATGAGTTTTGTCATAGACATACTGCTGCTTGGAATTGTGGCATTATGCTGCTGGAGAGGCTTCCGTACGGGTATTATAAACGGCGTGTGCGGGATACTGGCAATTGTGATTGCCATATACGGGGCGAATTTAATTGCAAAAGCGTATTCAGACGATTTTACAAGTATGCTGGAACCGTTTATAATGGGAATAGTGGAGACTACGGCAGATGAAATTACAGGAGTAAATGCCGACGAGAATACGGAACTTACTGAAGAACAGATAAATATGATGCTGGAGGCAGTTCAAAACGAAGCCGGAGAATTCGATGTACGCAGTGTATCGATAAGCGTACTTACCCGGCTTGGGCTTACTGAAAGCGCGGCGGTAGTTATCGCGGACCAGGCCGCTCTGGAATACGACAGGGTTGGAATGGATCTTATAAATTATCTTGGAGAGCAGTTGTGTGAGAAATTTGCCTTTGTAGCTGTATTTGCTGTGGCATTCATACTCATTTCAATTGTCTTTATGGTTTTAGGCAATATATTTGATCTGTCATTTGGAATACCAGGGCATGAAAATCTGAATCATATAACGGGTGCGGCTCTGGGAGCTATAAAAGGAATACTGATTATTCTGGTTATAGCGTGCTTTTTCAGGTATCTGGGACTTTTAGTTCCTGATGATATAATTAGAGGAACGTGGATATTTGAGGGGATAATCGATTCAAACAAAGTGGCGTCCATATTAGGAATATGAACGCGAAACAGGGAAATTTTTTTAAGCGTCAGTTTTCATGCTGTTTTTTCCGTGCGAGGGCGTATTCTCATTGATGGCTACGCATGCAGTTGGAGATAGACAAGCGTGAGCAAGTTAAGGAGAGATTATGCAGCCTACAATTTGCGCTCGCTGCCATAAAAATGTGGCAGTAATATTCATTACAAAGATAGAAAACGGAGTATCTACTAACGAAGGACTCTGCTTGAAATGCGCCAAAGAGCTTAATATTAAGCCTGTGGACGATATTATGAAAAAAATGGGAATAACCGATGAAGATTTAGACGGCATTTCCAACGAGATGCTGGAGGCCTTTGGCGGCGCCGAGGAGTTGCCGGCGCTAAACGACGACATGTCCAATGATAATGATGAAGAGGACGGAAAGACGGCGACTTTCCCATTTTTGAACAGGTTGTTTAACAACCAGGACGGTTCATCAGGGCAGGGCCAGGGAAAGGGACCGGAAAAACGCCCTGGAAGAGAAGGCAGAGAGAAAGAGAAGAAACGCAAGTATTTAGACAGCTACTGTATATCCCTGACTAATCGGGCAAGCGAGGGCAAGCTGGACCGGATTATTGGAAGGGAAGAGGAGCTGGAGCGGGTCATACAGATTTTAAATCGCCGCCAGAAAAATAACCCGTGCCTGATAGGCGAACCTGGTGTGGGAAAAACGGCTATCGCCGAAGGACTTGCCCAACGTATAGAAGAGGGAGACGTGCCATACAAGCTCAGGGATAAGGAAGTATATCTCCTGGACCTGACGTCTCTTGTGGCCGGCACACAGTTCCGTGGTCAGTTTGAATCCCGTATGAAGGGACTTATTGAGGAGATAAAGAAGACAGGAAATATAATTCTTGTTATTGACGAGGTGCATAACCTTGTTGGCGCAGGGGACGCAGAGGGGTCAATGAATGCGGCGAACATTTTAAAGCCTGCGCTGTCCCGTGGGGAAATACAGGTTATAGGCGCCACAACTTTTAACGAGTATAGGAAACACATAGAGAAAGACTCGGCGTTGGAACGTCGATTCCAGCCGGTGACGGTTGCGGAACCGAGTATTGAAGACTCAATAAAAATAATTAAAGGTATAGCTCATTACTATGAGGAGTACCACGGTGTTCAAATACCGGAGGAGATGTGTCGGCAGGCAGTACTCCTTTCCGAGAGATATATAACCGATCGATTCCTCCCTGATAAGGCGATAGACCTGCTTGACGAGGCCTGCTCAGACGTTAACCTGAAGGATAAAAACTATGCGCGCATAGCTGAAATAGACAAGGAACTGGGGGACATATCCAGAGAGAGAGAATTTCTACTGGAGCAGCCTGAGGGAGAGAGCACTTATAACGAGGAGGACTATGCGCGTCTTGCCAAGTTAAGGGGTCGCGAGATAACAATATCTGACGAAAAACAACGGTTGCAGAGCCAGGGCCGCCCTGTTCTCAAGGTAGACAATTTCGCCAGGATTATTGAACTTTGGACAAAGATCCCTGCCTCCAGTATAAGAGAGGATGAGCATAAAAAGCTCGCTGAGCTGGGCTCACGTCTCAGAGAACACATAGTAGGTCAGGATGAGGCTATAGATGCAATCTGCGCCGCCATAAAGCGGAACCGCGTGGGTATTTCCCCGAAGCACAAGCCCGTCAGCTTTATTTTTGTCGGTTCAACCGGCGTTGGAAAAACGGAGCTTGTAAAGCGTCTGGCGGAAGATATGTTCCATGCGCCGGAATCACTTATACGTCTCGACATGTCTGAGTTTATGGAGAAGTTCTCGGTGTCCAGAATCATCGGTTCACCTCCGGGATATGTGGGATATGACGAGGCGGGACAGCTTACTGAGAAGATACGCCGTAAACCGTATTCTGTGGTGCTGTTCGACGAGATAGAAAAGGCACACCCTGATGTAATGAACATCCTACTTCAGATACTTGACGACGGCCGTATAACTGACGCCCATGGCAGAACAGTCAATTTTGAGAACACAATAATCATCATGACGACCAACGCCGGCAGCGACAAGAAGGGCTCAGGTACAGTCGGATTTGGCGGCACGGTAAACGATATGGGAAAAGAAAAGGCCATGAAGGCTCTCAGGGATTTCTTAAGGCCGGAGTTTATCAACAGAGTTGACGAAGTGGTGTACTTCAACCACCTCACAGAGGAGAATTTCCGCGCCATAGCCAAGCTTATGATGGATGAGCTCAAAGATGGCCTGGCTGAGCGGTCGATAGAATTGAGGTATGACGACAGCGTGCTTAAATACCTGACGGAGAAATCCTACTCTGCCGAGTATGGAGCAAGAAACTTGAGACGTACCATACAGAAGGATATTGAAGACAAAATCGCCTCTCAGATGGTGGATAATTATGATGTGGTCATTAAGGCCATAGGCGTAACTGCGGAAAATGGCGAGATAAAAGTCGTGACGTTTTAAGGCGAGATAAGGAAAAAGGGCCGGGGGTAACCCCGGCCCTTTTGATGGAGGAATTATGACTGAGCTTGCGAAAAACCAGATATATGAGGCCCTGTGCACAGGATATACCAGCGACGGCATGGGAGTTGTAAAGATTAATGGGCGGGCCGTGTTTGTAAATGGACTGATAGCAGGTGAGAAATGCCGTGTCCGCATATTGAAAGTGGGCAAAAACGCCGTTTACGGCAAGATTGAGGAGCTCCTGATGGAGTCTCCGCACAGAGTGAGGCCCGATTGCCCAGTCTACGGCAGATGCGGCGGATGTGCCCTGCGGCATATGGACTATCAGGAGGAGCTGGAGTTTAAACGCCGGAAGGTATCGGATGCTCTCCACCGTATAGGCGGAATCGAGCTTGAAGTCCCTGAACTTATTGGCTCTGACAGCATAACCGGCTACAGGAACAAGACTATCTGCTCTGTTGCAATAAGCGATGGAAAAGCCGTCACGGGATTTTACAGGCAGAGAACCCACGATATTGTGCCTGCCGACGGCTGCGCCATAGAGTCGGACTACGCAAGGCGCGCTGCCAAGGCCGTGTGCGGCTGGATGGACGAGTACGGCATACCGGACTTTTCCGTGGAGTCCGGCAGGGGGATCCGCCGGGTGTTCTGCCGGTACGGCCAGTCCACAGGAGAGGGACAGACTGTTATAATCACCGGAAAAGGCCCAGTGCCGCATATAGATGAACTTGTCGGTGCGCTGCTTAACGCCTGCCCAGAGACTGTCAGTATTATGCGGAATATTAATGCTGACCCGGGAGATACCGTGCTGGGAGATAAGTTCCAGCTACTGTGGGGAAGAGAGTACATAGTGGACCGGCTTATGGGTATGAATTTCAAACTTACTGCCGACTCTTTTTACCAGATAAACAGCCCACAGGCCCAGCGGCTCTATGGAAAGGCTCTGGAATTCGCCGCCCTTGACGGGAAGGGAACGGCTGTGGATCTCTACTGCGGAGCGGGGACAATAACAATGTGCCTGGCCAAAGAGGCCAGGGAGGTTATAGGCGTGGAGATCGTGGAGAGAGCGGTGGAGTCCGCCAGAGAGAGTGCACGGGAGAATGGGATAGAGAACGTCAGGTTTGTCTGCTCCGATGCCGCCCAGGCCGCGGAGGATCTGCTGAAAGAGGGTATACGGCCGGACGTTATCACCGTGGACCCGCCCCGCCGCGGACTTTCCCCAAAAACGCCAGATATAATAGCCTCAATGGCGCCTGATAGAATAGTGTACGTATCCTGCGACCCCGCCACCCTGGCCAGAGACCTTAAACGCTTTGCCCAGTTGGGATACACTGTAAAACGTGTCCAACCCGTGGACATGTTCCCAAGGACAAGCCATGTGGAGACGGTAGTATTGATGTCACGGGTTACGAAATAAGAGTGTGGAAGTAGCTTGAAATTAAGGGATCTTGTGAAATACAGTATAAAGTTTGAATGTGATGAATTTACGAAAATTCCTTTAAAATCAATGCGTGGGAATATATCCATCAGAAGAGTTGAGTTGACGGAATAGATATTGGGTATGTTGTGAAGACAGGATGGATATTTAAAATATAAAATAGAAAAAAGAGTGGCAGAAATTCTTAATCAAAATCATTTAGTAGAATTGGATAAATATGAATCATGTTTTTTAATACAAGCAGTTAGATGTGGAAAGCCGATGCATTTATTCACAAAGCAAGAAGTTGAGAAGACTATGAGAAATGCGGACGATAGGGTAAATAGTCAACTTGTAATTGATGAAAACGGATATGCAAATGTAATAAAGAGAGATGAATTTTCTTATTTATATCCAGTTAGACATGAATCATGGGATTCAGGGAATATGTATGTGGG
>CALWYO010000073.1 GCA_944385785.1 uncultured Oscillospiraceae bacterium
GATATATATAGCTGCCAGGTATAGCGGACAGGCGTCAAAGGATGAGGTGGACAGGGCAAAAGAGCTGGCGGACCGGTTACGAAGATCCGGCCAGCAGAAAAAGAAAAAAGGCGGCAGATAACTGAGGTTTCATAAGACGGCGCAGGCAAAATAAATTAGTAGAACTTACGGCAAAGAGCCGACTGAGCCGACGGGGGCGCTTAAAGTTTACGGCGGATAATTACCGAAGCCCGCCTTAAAGAACGCAGTTTTTACTGACGGTCTGTTTGTAAAACCCAGGAATTAGTATAGACGAAAAGAAAATGTGCAGGATGCAAGTATCCTGCACATTTTACAATTTACAATGTAGTTAAGCGGCGCTATGGTGGTATTGAGACGACTATGATTGCTGAACGTCAGGTAGTGCTGCGAAGATAGTCCAATACTTCCTGGGCATTAGTGTCCGGTTTTACCTTTGGCATTACTTTTTCTATTTTGCCGTCCGCGCCGATGATAAAAGTAGAACGCACTATGCCCATGGTAACCTTGCCATACATCTTTTTCTCCTGCCAGACGCCGTAGGACTCTATGGCCTGCCGCTCGGGATCAGAGAGGAGTATGAAAGGCAATGTCCATTTATCTGCAAACTTCCTGTGGGACGCGGAACTGTCGCGGCTTATGCCTATTACAGGCACTCCCAGCTTTTCAAACTCTCCGTAGGCTCCTGCGAAAGCGCATGCCTGGCGGGTACACCCGGGAGTGTTGTCCTTGGGATAAAAATATACCACTATCCGCTTTCCGGCAAAATCGTTGAGGGACACCATGTTCCCATCCTGGTCCGGTAGAGTAAATACTGGGGCTGTCATTCCGACTTCAAGCATAGATAGACCTCCTTGATTTTTGAATCATTATACACTGTTGCTTCTGTATACGCAATGACGTAAAAATACTTGGAGGTTTTACATATATTTTATGGACATAGGAATATATGGATGGTATAATAACGCCGTTTGCCGTTAGGCCGGCAGAAAAAAGACATAGGAGGAATTGTTGTGAAAAAGATGACGTGGCTTGTGGCCCTTATGCTGGCGCTGGCTATGGTATTCTGCCTGGGCGCATGCTCTGACCAGGGGAATGACGCTGAACAGCAGCAAGATGCTGACGATGGTCAGGAACTTGATAACCAGGAGCAGGACCAGGGAGAGCCGGAAGGCGACGGCAATGAAGCTGAAAATCCTGATACGACACAGGAGCCTGAGGGAGGCAATGGCGCCACAGGGACTGACTCGGAAAACCAGACTGGCGGAACAGAAGATCTGGGATCCGGTACAGGACTTTACAGCTCTATGGAGGAGTACGTTGCCGCAGCTGGCGTTGAAGATATGGACATGGGCGGACTGGACGTGGAGATATACGGCCAGGACAACCAGCTTGTCTATGAATATACTGTAGATCTGATTGAGGGTTCCACCAGGGAAGATATGGCGGCGTCTTTAGAGGAAAACCTGATGGGAATGAGCGATTACTTTACATCTCTTGCGGGGATGGTGGGCCAGATGGTAACTGTGGAGAACCCAGTTATAGTCATACGCTACCTGGACCCTGACGGGGAACTTATATACGGCTGCCAGTTTGACGCTGATGGTATAGTAGAATAGCCTGGATTTTTATGGTTTGTGAATCAAATGCCGGCGCCTAAATGCGCCGGCATTTGATTTTGTTAGCAATAAATAAAGCGATTTGAGCAACTCAATAAGGGAATAATATTTTCAAGATTCTTCTTACATGACCATTGTACCTTGACAAGCAGGGAGTTTGAGCTTATTATTATAGTAAGTAGTAAGTAGTAAGTAGTAAGTAGTAAGCGGAAAAATATCAAATAAATTGTTTTCGGGGGACGAGATATGGACCTTTCTATAACACAGGCTTATTTTGTATGTGCTGTGAATGAAAAAGGGAAGATTTCCAGTTTTAATACTGAAAAGCTGGTGTGTATGGTGGCTGCCGCATTGCTGGAATTACAGATGGAAGGTGTAATTTCCATTGATGGTAAAACGGTAGCGATTAAAAGTGAACTGCCCAGTTATATGGAATACTTACACCCTGTTTACCAATTTCTCAATAGGCTAAAACCGGTAAAAATTGAGAAAATTTTAGAAGAATACAACTATTCCTTTTCTGACAGACGCTTAAGGGAGCTGATGGCATCTGTTGGCGATTCGCTGGTAGGACTGGGGGCGGCCAGAGAGAATGTAGGACTATGGGGAAAGAAAAGCTACGTACCGAAGAGACAGGCAATAGATGAAGTGGTGGATATGGTTCGATCTGAGCTCATTGAAGAGGGACAGATAACAGAGGACGTGACTGCGCTGACAATATTGCTTGACAAGGGGAAGTGTTTGAAAAAATATTTTTCTGACTATGAGCGCAGGAATATGCGCCAGCGGTTGAAGGAAATTGTGAATAATCATGATGGTCGTATGGTAACGAGAATGATAGAATATGTTGAAAACATGATTGCGATGTTTACCGTACTGTCGGTTGGCGCCGGCGCTTCGTCTGGAGATTGAGGGGGATACTAATGTCACGCAAGAGAACCATGGAGGCGATAGAAGCGTCTGAATTTGTAACTGTAGGGGAACTTGTCAGACTTACCGGAGTGCGTTACAGTACCCTTAAGTATTACACTCAAGAGGGTATACTGCCATTTTTGCAGCCAGAGGAGAACTTGACCCGTAGATACAGGAGGGTGGAGACGCTGAGGCGCATAGAAGAAATAAGGGAATTGAAGAGCAGAGGCTATAGCATACCGGAGATTAAGGACATGCTTAAAATCGCAGAAAAACAGGCGGGATAACAATAAAGGAACCTGATGGGCAGGCGCCCCATCAGGTTCCTTTATATATTGGAACAGATTAAGATTGTGTGGACTCAACCTTTGTGGCTTTGAAAAATACGAGACCTCCTATTAGGAACATAATTGCCAGAGCGCCTACTCCCAGATTCACGCTGTCGCTGATCTGACTTACCAGGGAGACGGTAGTTGTGCCCATAAATGACGCGCCCTTCCCGAATATATCGTAGATACCAAAATATTCGCCCGAGCGTTCCGGCGGAATTATTCTGGCAAAATAAGCTCTTGACATGGACTGGATAGCTCCCTGAAATACTCCAACGCAGACAGCGAGAATCCAAAACTGATACTGCCTCGACATAAACATTCCATATATGGCGATTAGAAAATATGCCCCAATACATATCAGCATAAGATTTTCGGGTTTTCTGCGGGCCGTGAGCCTGCCGAAGATGAGCGCCGCAGGGAAGGCAACTACCTGAGTCACCAGAAGCGCCAATAGAAGACCGGTGGTGTCCAGGCCCAGTGCCGTGCCGTAGGCAGTAGCCATGTCAATTATAGTATAGACGCCGTCTATGTAAAAGAAAAAGGCTATGAGAAATAACAGTACGCGTTTGTTGCTCCACAGCTCCTTAAATACTTTCCCAAGCCTTCGGAAAGTGTCGGCGACAGGAGAGCCTGACCGATCTGTGTAGTGCCTCTGCTGGTACGATTTCCACAGGGGAAGGGTCAGTACCAACCACCACAGACCTACAAGCAAAAACGCCAGAAGCATGGCGGTATTTATTGTCATACCAAGTGAATCGTAAAAAAGGACTAACACAAGAGCCATTATAAAGGGGACGCAGCTTCCGATATAACCCCAGGCGTAGCCGTTTGCCGAGACTTTCTGCATACGTTCAGGCTCCGTGATATCGGTGAGCATCGAGTCATAAAACACAAGGCTCAGGGAATAGGCGGACTTTGCAAGGACGAATATTGCCAAGAACCACAGCCAGTGTCCCACCATGCCCAATACAATACACCCCAGGACGCCGATAAGTACTGCTATGGCGAATAGACGCCGCTTCCAACCGGGAAAATCGGCGACGGTCCCGAGAATAGGACCGCATATTGCCACGATAATTGTAGATATTGAAGTGGCGTATCCCCAAAAGGCCAGATAGTCCACTTGAGACACGCCCTGAGCTTCCGCCAGGGCGTTAAAATATATCGGCATTATGGTGGTCACAAGTAACGTAAAAGCGGAATTACCAACGTCGTAAAGTACCCACTTTTTTTCTGAAGGCCTGAGCTTAGAGCTCATAGGCTCTCTCCTCCTCGTATGACAGTACTGGTATATCTTCCCATCCTGGACCGGGACCGAAGGTGGCGTCCATCTCCGGAGGCATCGATGCGCCGGATTCCAGAACCTCCATATACTTATTGATAAGCTGAAGACACGGTTCGACAGAGGCGTCCATTAATTTGTGAAGCCTGAGACAACTGTCGCGGCAGTTGGGATTTGGCTCAAGGTTTACCATCATGCCGTGCATTTCATCGTAGTTGCCTGTGGCATGCAGTAGCCTATGAACGGCAGACCGCTTCAGGCTGCCGGGGGCAATAAGGACCCTGTTATAGAAGATCATCGAATTGAGGGCCTCGAATACATCGTCGGCAGTTAATGTCGGGAAGAATGGAGCGATTGCCCTGGCGTTTGCCATAGACGGTATGATATGGCCGGTGAGGTTTTGACGCAGCGGGTCAAGACCACGCTCTTCCATCAGGGACCTGTCGAACTCAGTCTCTATCTCAGTGTGCGGTACGCCGCTTACCTGGATTTTTTTCTCAATATATCCGTGACAGGCGCTGTCCAGAACGAAGTGACAGATAAAGCCAATGAGATATGCTCGGCTCAATTCCCGCTTTGCCCGGCTGTCCAGGGACTGGAAGAGTTGAGCGGCAGGCTCAAAGAATTCTTTTGCCGGCTTTGAGTGCTGGCTGAACCCCACGGAATTGACCCTGTTCTGAGTGAGCCCTTTGTAATAAAAAAGGATATCAGGGCCATGAAGTCCAATCATATACATCTGAAGCCTCTGACCGCCTGGATGGATATCAGCTGGAAGTTTTTTTAAAATTATGTCGCCAAAGACTTTATGTGCAAATGTTGATGGCATAGTATCTCCTTATTCTATAGGCAGTTTAAAGTAACTGACCAATTGTATATTAATTGAGCGGTTTCAGAAATTCCACCCTCAGTAGTTAAAATCCATGTTAAATTTTTAAAAAGGCATGTTTGACGGAAATTGTGGATTTAATAAACTTAACCGGATTATTTGTCATATTTTTCTATCATATCGTTAGTTCGGGACCTGTCAGGCTCAAAACGGTTGCATGGTTTTTCGTCGGCCTTCACCCTGTAGCCGTTTCTGCTGCATTTAAAGTTTGTGCTGTATGCGAAAGTGTAGCTGTCGCCCAACTCGCAGTACTTGCATGAACCGCAAAGACCATAGTAATTTTTCCGCGCCATATTAATTCTCCTCCCAATGATTTTATTTACTGTCTGACGGTGCGTTCCGGGGTTTTGTTGTAAGATACACGAAGCGATGGATACCTGGACTTTAATTCCTGGGCAACCACATCCATAAAGGCTGATGTGTACGAGTGTTCCTGATTGAATTTCTTCTGACTTGTGTGTATTACGCGCATCTCCAGATACAGAGTATCGCCAGATACTCTGCATAATGGATCGATGTCTGAAGTCAGCTCAAATATGATGTTGTTAAAATACCAGTCCGGTTCAGGTCTGTTCCCGCCGAATAACAAGTTCAGAAGCTGACGGTTCAGCTGGCGCTTTCGCTCTTCTATCTTATCCAGTTCCCTTTGAATATCGGCTCCAGTTACGGTGGCCGGATTATTGTTCCAGCGCCATTTGCTGCTTTCAAGGGATTCCCTTATTTCTCTGTTTGCCCGAATACACAGATCTGCTGCGCTGCGGCTTTTAATCTCAAAAGTTATCAGGGCGTCTTCGCGGGTAAAATAGGCGTTGTTATAGCGTTTTTCAGAGGCTTCCTTAAAAGACAACTCTATGGAGATCCCGTCTGTTTTTGCGGCTGCAAGACTTTCTGTTGCCTGCATCATGGATTTAAATTCGTTGGATTCTCTCGCTTGGGATTTGAGATTTAAAAAATCCCTCTGAGAACCGCGCCTGTTGAAAAAGTAAATCATAAAGGCGGCAAAGGCCGCAAGGACAACTGCCGCTATGATTGTCGTGTAATAATAGTGGAATATCGTATATATAAGATATATAACCACCATGCCTATTACTATCCACATAAGACGGCCTCCTGCTCAGGCTCTGTTGCGACCGATATGATGATTCTGCTTATAAAATACGGTGGTACGGTGGTTTCAGGTGGGCGGGAGATTGAAAAACGTCCCGTCGTTGCGTCCGGCAAGGTAATTCATCCTGTTCATATAGGAGAGCTCCTTCTGAATCCGCTCAGACTGGTATGCGCTGATTTCTGAGGTCTGCTGTAGCCTGGAAATCTGATCTTGTAGCTGCTGAGAGGAGAGCTTCTGATGGGCGTTCATGTCCTCGATCTGCTTTGCCATACTTGTTGCGGCGCTGCAAAGACTTTCCGCCTTTCTGTTGGACTCCTGAATTGCCGAGTACAGTACATACTGGTTCTGCTGAATTGCGGAGAGTCTGCTGATTATTGTGTCCAGCTGGGTGATTATCCGGTCCATCCTTATTTCCATCTCCAGGATGTTGTAAGCGCCCTCGTGACCTTCCAGCTGAGTGCAGCGCCCAGCGCATATGTACTCATATATTGAGCAGACCATCACCAGGTTCCGATATTTTGGGAAGATGACGTCCTGGCTATAAATCTTTTCCAGATTGGCTCTGCTCTGTATAAGCTGGCCTTTGAGTACGCTTAAGTTCTCTTCAAGAGCGGCTTTTTCCACAAGCTGATTTTCAACTCTGACTTTATCCGCCTGTGTATCCTGGTCGTATCTGCGCTTATCCTCCACGTATCTGGCCATCATCTCCCTGTAATTCTCATTGTCTTTTGAGTGTTCCCCGATGCTTTTTACTGCCATTGCGAAGACTGCCAAAAGAGCGACTCCTCCCAGGCAGGTGGCAAATATCCCAGGGATAAACCCTCTCAGGCTTGTTCCAAAAAAACGCTTCAGTCCCCAGCCCAGGATGAGAGCGGCTAATACGCCGAAAACAGCGTAGACCAGCAGTAATGGGCCCAGACCGCCGGGCCGGCTCACCGGAGGGGTCGGCTTTGAGAAATGATGAGGAACTCCCAGTAGCTGTGACTGGCTTTCCAGTTGATCTATTGCGTGTTCCTGCATGAATATGTTCTTTTCCATATCCACTACAATGCCCAGGTATTCTTTTAGCTGCTGTGTATTCATGCTACCAGCTCCCTAATAATAAATTTTGCCCTGGAAATTAAACATGGGGGTGCTTTGAGAAAGGAAAAATTAGTATCAGTTGATATCGGACGACATATCCAGGCTCCTGTACTGTATGGCCTCGGCCAGGTGCTCTGGAAGTATATCTCCGCCTCCTGCAAGGTCAGCAATAGTGCGGGCGACCCTCAGTATGCGGTCATGGCTGCGGGCTGTCAGTCCTAAAGATTCAAAAGCGCCACGCATTAGAGCCTCGCACTGGCTGGAGAGAGGTGATGCCTCCCGCAGAATACCGGAGGGGACGTTGGCGTTGCAGCCTCCGCCATAGCGGCTATTTTGAATGGCCCTGGCCATGTCCACGCGCTTTTTGATCGCTGAGGAGGGCTCGGAAGGGGCGCGGTCGCGAAGTTCATCGTAATCCAGAGCAGGAACTTCAATGTGCATGTCAATCCTGTCCAGCAGCGGGCCGGACACTTTGGAGCGGTATGCCCGCACAGAGGACTCAGTGCAGGTGCATCTGCCTGAGGGATGTCCATACCAGCCGCATTTGCAGGGGTTCATGGCGCACACCAGCATAAACTGGCTGGGATATGTAACCGTGCCGGAGACTCTGGATATGGTCACTTTACCGTCCTCCATGGGCTGCCTCAGGGCCTCTATAACGTCCCTGTGAAATTCGGGCAGTTCGTCTAAGAATAAGACCCCGTTGTGGGCGAGACTTATCTCCCCTGGCTGAAGTTGAGCTCCGCCGGCCATAGCCGAATAACTCATTGTGTGATGGGGAGAGCGGAAGGGCCGCTGGGTGATTATACCGCCTCTGAGGGTCTGGCCGGCCACAGAATAAATAGCGGTGGTCTCCAACTGCTCCTGCCTGCTCATGTCGGGAAGGATGGTTGGGAGACGTTTTGACAACATGCTTTTTCCGGAACCTGGCGGTCCGATAAGCAGTATATTGTGACCTCCGGCTGCCGCTACCTCCAGAGCCCGCTTTACATTCTCCTGACCGCGGACTTCAGAAAAATCCACCTGATACTGGGTGTCTGACGGCATGCAGGGCTGCTCTTCGGGGGCGAGGTCCATCTGACCGGTCAGATGCGCGAGAAGCTCAGATACACTTTTTACAGCGTACACTTCTACACCGCCTGCAAAAGCGGCTTCCCGGGCGTTTTCTGCGGGCAGGAAAAGCCTCTTTATACCAGTTTCTGAGGCGCTGATGGCCATCGACAGCACGCCTGGCACTGGGCGCAATTCACCGGTGAGGGAGAGCTCGCCCAGGAAAGCGATATCTGGGGGCAGAGGACGGATGGAACCTGAGGCGGCGAGTATGCTGAGCAATATGGGCAGATCATACAGAGAACCGGCTTTTTTTCTGTCGGCCGGAGCCAGATTAACTGTAACATGGGAGGCGGGAAATGATCCCCCGCAGCTGCGTATTGCCGCGCGGACGCGCTCACGGGACTCTCTGACCGCAGCGTCCGGAAGACCCACCAGGTCGAATTTTGGGAGCCCGCTTGATATTGAACACTCCACAGATACGTCAAAACCGCGGATTCCAGATATTCCAAAGGAGTGGACGCGCTGGACCATTAGGAACACCTCGCTTAAAGTGTAATATGAAGACGCTGAATTACATTTATTATTTAATTATACAATTTCAGCGTATTTTTTTCAATAAACGGTTGTGTATTTACACCGGCAGGTACAGAGAAAGGCAAATGTTACGCTGCTGCAAGATCGCCAGAGATAAAAATTCAAAATATTTGCGTGCTGTTTATAATTATTAGAATTATTGTTATTTTAAACAGATATCAGTTGAAAATTATAGATATATTCTACATTTGAAAATCGGATTATGAATTTTACACAAACATAATCTTGCAAAAACTAAAAATCTTATGCAATTGCTTGATTGACAAAACGGGTTTTTAAGCCTAAAATTACGACCATAGCGAGGGTGCTGTTGGCCAATGCCGGCAGCACCCTCGCCATATTTTTTATAAGCGCCGCACTGATATGGCGGCAAAAAGGAGGAAGCGATATGAAAAAGACGAAATGGTTGACCTTGCTGTTGGTGCTGTCAATGGTGGTCTCGCTGGTGGGCTGCGGTAGCTCTGACGGTGGGAGCGCCCAGGGGAACCAGGAGTCCTCCAACGGTTCCTCTGATGATTCATCCGGCTTCTATGTAAGCGACGCCTGGGATGACGGTATATTCAGGGTGGGTATGGAATGTGCATATGCCCCGTTTAACTGGACGCAGAGTACAAGCGAAGTGGCAAATGGCGAAACGGCCCCGTTGATATACGGTTCCGACAGCGAATACGCGTATGGGTACGATGTCATGTTCGCGCAGATGATAGCCGATGAGCTGGGCATGGAGCTGGAGGTACACAGAGTTGACTGGAGCAGCATAACCCTGGGACTCAACTCCGGCGATTACGACATGATAATCGGCGGAATGGCCTACACTGACAGCAGAGATGAGGCTGTAGATTTTACAGACACATATTACATCAGGGACAACGTGGCAATTGTCCGTACAGACGGCGCCTATGCCTCTGCTACCACGGTCTCTGAGCTGGCAGGGGCCTCGGCTACAACGCAGATTGGCACCACGTGGGTGAACATGTTAGAGCAGATACCTGACGTCACAATAGTGACTCCGGCAGAGACCACATCTCAGGCGGTTATGAATGTGGCCAACGGTGTGGCGGATGTTATGGTTACAGACGAGCCAACGGCCATGTCGGCTGTTGCGGCGTATCCGGAACTCACATATCTGGTCCTGGACGAGAGCGACACGTTCCAGAACGTAGAGGGAGAGACCAATAACTGCTGCATAGCCGTGCGGGAGGGCTCCTCGGAGCTTATAGAAGTTCTGAATGACGCGATCGCGGCAATTGGCTGGGATGAGAGCAAGATGGATGAGTACATGGATCTGGCTGTTGAACTTCAGCCGCTGAACGAATAAAAACTCAGATGGGGAGGCCTGGGCCCACCCGCTGATTGGAGGTATAGATATGCAACAAGTATCGCTAACGTGGGTGGGCAGGATATTCTCGGACTATGCCGGCCAGATACTGCAAGGTACATGGGTGACGCTTTACGCCACTTTAATCGGTACGATTTTGGGAATACTTCTTGGCTTTCTGATTGGAATAATTAAATCCACACCCATCTCAAAAGATGACAACATTCTTAAGAAGGCGGGACTGCGGATTGCTAAGGCTGTTTGCTCAATATACGTTGAGGTGTTCAGAGACACACCGATGATGGTCCAGGCGATGGTTATATACTGGGGCATCAGGGGCTTTGCCAATATATCCTCTATAGAGGGCGGAATCCTGGTAATAGTCCTGAACACCGGCGCGTATATGGCCGAGACTGTCAGGGGCGGTATTCAGTCGGTTGACCCCGGCCAACGGGAGGGGGCCGCAGCCCTGGGCATGGGGCACCTTATGACCATGTTCAACGTGGTATTGCCTCAGACCTTTATGAACATCCTGCCTGAGGTGGGAAATATGTTTCTCACAAACTTGAAGATGACCTCGGTGCTTAATGTTATAAACACGGCGGAACTTTACTTTGTGGCCAAGACGGCCTCGTCAACAACCTACAGATATTTTGAGTCATACCTGGTTATAGCGATAGTCTATTTTGTGCTGTGTTTCGTGTTTGCAAGACTCATAGATCTTTTGGAGAAAAAGCTCCAGGGAAAGGCGGACTATGAGCTGACCGCGGAGCCGGCGGAGACGGGAGAGGAGGAACGAACAGATGGGTAAAATAGTTAGCGCCACTTACGATGAGAACATGAACTATATAAAAGACGGCAGAATTGTGCCTCCTGTGATAACTGTGAAGCACCTGGTAAAAAACTTTGGCAGCCACGAGGTGCTGAGGGACCTGAGCTTTATGGTCCGGCCTGGGGAAGTGGTGTGCGTCATCGGTTCTTCAGGCTCCGGCAAGTCCACCCTGCTCAGGTGCATAAATCTTTTGGAGACTCCCACAAAGGGATTGATAAAGTATAAGGATGAGACAAAATTTTCTGATGAGGCAGGCGGGTCCTCCTGGCCTGTAAACAAGTATAGAACCAAGGTGGGTATGGTATTTCAGTCCTTTAACCTTTTCAACAATATGACTGTGCTGCAAAACTGTATGGTTGGCACCAGAAAAGTGTTGAAAAAAGATAAGAAGACGTCATATGACCTGGCTATGAAATATCTTACTAAAGTGGGTATGGCGCCATATATAAACGCGAAGCCGGCCCAACTGTCCGGTGGGCAGAAGCAGCGGGTAGCCATAGCGCGGGCTCTGACAATGGAGCCTGAAGTGCTGCTTTTTGACGAGCCCACATCAGCCTTGGATCCTGAGATGGTGGGAGAGGTGCTCCATGTCATGGAGGAGCTGGCCCAGGAGGGACTCACCATGGTGATAGTGACCCACGAGATGGCCTTTGCCAGAGATGTGTCAACCCGTACAATATTTATGGACGGCGGGCTTATCGCCGAGGACGATATACCTGAGCGGCTGTTTACCCAGCCTAAAAATCCGCGGACACGGGAATTTTTGAGCAGGTTCCTGAACAGCGGACAGATACAGGCCGCGGGCTGAGAAGGTTTTACTCATAATTTTTATATTCCACACAATAGTTATGGAGGCGGAGAAATGAAACTGAAGGATTACGGGCTTACAGCTCAGGAGCTGAAGGATAAAACGCAGAAATATCTTATAGAACTCTGCGACAGGTTCCCGTTTGTGGGAGAGACTGCCAAGGGAATGTATGTCTATGACACCGATGGTAGGGCGTACCTTGATTTTTACGCCGGAATCGCCGTTGACAATGCGGGCCACTGCAACGAGAAAGTCGTAGCGGCGGTGAAGGAGCAGGTGGAACAGCTTATGCACGTATTCAACTATGTGTACACTATACCGCAATCCCTGCTGGCTGAGCGCATCTGCACCACTATCGGCATGGATAAAATATTCTATCAGAACTCAGGTACAGAGGCCAACGAGGCCATGATAAAACTTGCCCGCCGTTACGGAGTTACCCACTATGGACCGAAGAAATATGAGATAGTCACGGCCCGCCAGTCTTTCCACGGGAGGACCCTTGGTTCAGTCAGCGCCACTGGTCAGCCGGGCAGCGGGATACAGGCAAACTTCGGCGATTTGACACCGGGCTTTAAATATGCAGAGTTTAACGATTTGGACTCGTTTAAAGAGGCAATAACAGAAAACACTATTGGCATAATGGTTGAGCCTGTTCAGGGTGAAGGCGGCGTTCATCCTGGAACTATGGAGTTCATCCAGGGATTAAGGAAACTCTGCGATGATAAAGGAATACTTTTGCTGCTGGACGAGGTGCAGACCGGCTGGTGCAGAACGGGAGAGATTATGGCCTTTATGCACTACGGGGTAAAGCCTGATATAGTCTCTATGGCCAAGGCCATGGGCGGCGGTATGCCTATAGGCGCTATATGTGCCAGGGCCGATGTGGCCTCTGCTTTTGCCCCTGGCACCCACGGTACCACCTTCGGCGGCAACCCAGTTTCCTGCGCGGCAGCTTATGCGGAGATAGGCGAGCTTCTGGACCGCGATCTTGCCGGCAACGCAAAAGTCATGGGACCGTATTTCATGGAGCAGCTAAAGCAGGTGCCCTATGTTAAAGAGATACGCGGCCTTGGATGCCTCGTGGGAGTTGAGTTTGAGGAGGGTATAGACGCCCTGGCCGTGAAGCATAAATGCTGTGATCTTGGCCTTCTGATTACTGCTCTTGACAGCCATGTGATACGTATGGTGCCGCCTCTGATCCTCTCAAAAGAGGACTGCGACACAGCGGCCAGGATAATCAAGGAGGCTGTGGAGGCCCTGTCATGAGAGAGTTTTCGTTTTCCGCCGCTAACCAGGTGTATTTTGCACCTGGCGCGGTGAGCAAACTGCCGGAACTTGCGGGAAAATTGGGCGCCAGACGGGCGCTGATAGCTACGGGGCCCAGGGTGGCGGCGCTGCCCTCGGTGTCGTCGGTTATAAAAGCCCTTGAAGCCGCTGGCGTCGAGACAAAGATATTTACCGACATTGAGGCAAACCCGTCTCTTGAGACCGCGGATGCCCTGGCCCAGGAGTACAGGGACATGGGGGCGCAGGTTATGATAGCCATAGGCGGCGGATCGCCAATGGACGCGGCGAAAGCTGCCGCGGTTGTGGCATCCCAGGGCGGAAGGACGGCCGAGTTTTCAGCTCCGGGAGCTATTACGGGCGAGGTGGCTCCGGTTATTGCCGTACCCACAACGGCCGGAACGGGCAGCGAGGTTACTTCCTTTGCTGTAATTACAGACAGACAGCGGGAACTTAAAATATCAATATCAAGCCCATACATCCTGCCTAAATATGCGGTGCTTGATCCGGAGCTTCTCTCGACGATGCCGCCCTCGGTAGCGGCTGCCACAGGTGCCGATGCGCTGGTCCACGCTGTGGAGGCATATATTTCTCTTGCTGCCTCACCTATGACGGACGCCCTGGCCGAAAAGGCCGTTTCCCTTATAGGCGGCAGCATAAAGAGATTTACCGCCAACAGAGGCGATGTGCAGGCAGCGTCAAATATGATAGTGGGAAGCGCCCTGGCCGGAATGGCATTTAACCAGGCTAAGCTGGGGGACGTTCACGCCATGAGCCACCCTGTCAGCGCACATTTTGACGCCGCCCACGGCGAGGCGAACGCCGTGCTGCTGCCGACGGTTCTGGAATTCAACGCCCTTGCTGATTCAGGGAAATATGAAAAGATTTACTCCCTTCTCATCGGCAGGACGCCGCGCAAATTTGAGCCCTCAATGCTGCCTGAGGCTGTGAGAAAACTTTTTGAAAGCCTTGGACTGCCTAAAGGACTTGGAGAGCTGGGTGTAGACCCTACATTGATACCGGAGCTTGCAAAAGACGCAATGCTCAGTGGAAATATACCTGTAAATCCCCGAACCACCGCGGTGGAAGATATAATTAAGATGTATGAAAAGGCTTTGTAAGGCATTTTAATGGATAATATGAGCTGCGTTCCGATACGGAAAAGCGACGTATGGTTTTCTGACAGGGGCTGCGGAAAATAATTCCGCAACCCCTGTTTTGCCGCGTTTAGCCCCCTAATATTTGGAGATGAAGGACAGAGCTGTATATTAATTGAAAAATAAAACTTTTTCGTCCATATAAGCGGAGAAAAAGATAAAAAATAAAATAAACTTGTGGCAAACGCTATTTACATGGCAAATTAAATATGATAAAATTTCTTGATGGTGGGGCAGTGCGCCTTGCCAAGAGGTAGTTAGTTTAGGATAAATTTAATATAAGGAGAAAAGAACATGGCGAGAAAACTCAAGTCCATGGACGGCAATAATGCCGCCGCGTACGTGTCATACGCGTTCACCGAGGTGGCAGGGATATATCCCATAACACCGTCCAGCCCCATGGCCGACTATGTTGACCAGTGGTCAGCTGCCGGTCAGAAGAACATCTTCGGCACAACAGTGAAGGTTGTTGAGATGCAGTCGGAGGCAGGTGCCGCCGGTACAGTTCACGGCTCTCTTGCGGCCGGTGCCTTGACAACAACTTATACGGCTTCACAGGGACTTCTTCTGATGATCCCCAATATGTACAAGATCGCCGGTGAGCTTCTGCCGGCTGTCTTCCACGTGTCCGCCAGGACCGTAGCTACCCATGCCCTCAACATCTTTGGCGATCACTCCGACGTTATGGCTTGCCGTCAGACTGGCTTTGCCATGCTTGCCGAGAGCAACGTCCAGGAGGTTATGGACTTGGGTGCGGTGGCCCATCTTGCGGCCATTAAGGGACGCGTTCCGTTTATTAACTTCTTTGACGGTTTCCGTACATCCCATGAGATTCAGAAAATAGCTGTCTGGGATTACGATGACCTAAAAGAGATGTGCGATATGGACGCTGTTGAAGCGTTCCGCAAGCACGCTCTGAATCCTGAGAGACCCGCCATGCGCGGCTCCCACGAAAATGGCGACATTTTCTTCCAGCACCGTGAAGCCTGCAATCAGTACTATGAGGCTCTTCCGGCAGTTGTTGAGGAGTACATGGACAAGGTTAATGCCAAGCTGGGTACTGATTATAAACTCTTTAACTACTACGGAGCTCCCGATGCCGACAGGGTTATCGTCGCTATGGGCTCCATCTGCGATGTCACCGAGGAAGTCATCGACTACCTCAACGCCAACGGACAGAAGGTTGGACTTATAAAGGTCCGTCTCTACAGGCCTTTTGCCACTGAGAAGTTCCTTGAGGCTATTCCTAAGACCTGCAAGAAGATTGCGGTGCTTGACCGTACAAAAGAGCCAGGCGCCATGGGCGAACCTCTCTACATGGACGTTGTGGGAGCTCTTGCCAATGCCGGCATGGACGACATAAAAGTCATCGGCGGCCGTTACGGACTGGGCTCAAAAGATACGCCTCCGTCCTCTGTATTTGCGGTATACGAAGAGCTTACAAAGGATCAGCCGAAGCGCCAGTTCACCATTGGTATTGTGGACGATGTTACAAACATGTCCCTGCCTGAGCGCAGCCGTGAGGAGACCCCGAATACAGCTGCGGAAGGCACCATCGAGTGCAAGTTCTGGGGTCTTGGCGGAGACGGCACCGTGGGCGCCAACAAGAACTCCATCAAGATTATCGGCGACTACACCGACAAGTATGTACAGGCTTACTTCCAGTATGACTCGAAGAAGACCGGCGGCGTGACTATCAGCCACCTGCGCTTCGGCGATAAGCCAATAAAGAGCCCATACTATATAAATAAGGCTGACTTTGTCGCCTGCCACAACCCCAGCTATGTTACCAAGGGATTCAAGATGGTCAATGACGTCAAGCCCGGCGGCGTATTCATGATAAACTGCCAGTGGGATTTTGACGAGCTGAGCCATCACCTGAACGCTGAGGCCAAGAGATATATTGCCCGCAACAACATCCAGCTCTATACCATTAACGCTATTGACCTTGCCATAGAGATCGGTATGGGCAAGCGCACCAACACCATCCTCCAGTCTGCTTTCTTCACTCTGGCCAAGATTATGCCACAGGAAGAGGCTATCCAGCACATGAAGGATGCCGCCACACATTCCTACCTGAAAAAGGGCCAGGATATTGTGGATATGAACCACAAGGCCATTGATCTGGGCGCCACCGCCTTCAAGAAGATCGATGTTCCAGCTGAGTGGGCCGATGCTGTCGACACTCCTGCTACTGAGACTTATGATGGCAAGGCCGAGCTTGTAAAGCAGGTCCGTGAGATCATGGAGCCTGTTGGACGTATGGACGGCGATTCACTGCCTGTGTCAGTGTTTATGCCTCATGTTGACGGACAGTTTGAGCAGGGCGCTTCCGCTTATGAGAAGCGCGGCGTGGCTGTCTCCGTGCCAACTTGGGATCCCTCCAAGTGTATACAGTGCAACCAGTGCTCATTTGTATGCCCGCATGCCACAATCCGTGCATTCGCCCTGACTGAAGAAGAAGTTAAAAATGCTCCCGCTGCTCTTAAGACCGTTGATATCAAGGCCGGCAAGGGCAAGGGCGTATATAAGTATGCAATCGGCATAAGCCCGCTGGACTGCATGGGCTGCGGCGTTTGCGTTGGTTCCTGCCTGGCTAAGGACAAGGCCATCAGCATGGTTCCCCAGGAGAGCCAGGAAGATCAGATCGCTGTCTGGGATTACCTGGTTAAGACTGAGCCTAAGCCCGATATGATGGACAACACCGTAAAGGGCAGCCAGTTCCGTAAACCGATGCTTGAGTTCTCCGGCTCATGCGCGGGCTGCGCCGAGACAAGCTATGCTCGTCTTGTAACCCAGCTCTTCGGCGACAGAATGTATATTTCCAATGCAACAGGATGCTCCTCCATCTGGGGCGGCCCAGCTGCAACTTCACCATACTGCACCGACAAGAACGGACATGGCCCAGCCTGGTCCAACTCCCTCTTTGAGGATAACGCCGAGCACGGTATGGGTATGTTCCTGGGCCAGAACGCAATCCGCCAGAGCCTGGCCGACAAGACCCGCGAGCTGATTGCTGTTGAATGGGCAGTACCTGCCCTTAAAGAAGCCGCTCAGAAATGGCTTGACACCATGGATGACGGTGAAGCTAACAAAGCTGCCACTGAGGAATATGTAAAAGCTCTTGAAGAGGGCATTTGCACGGTGGATGAGCTTATTGCCTCAGACAAACCGGAGTTCCAGGCCCACGGCAAGGAGCTGAAGGCAGCTGGCAAGAAGTACTGCGACTGTGCAGCTTGCTCCTTGGCTGAGCAGATCCTGGATATGAAGGAGTATCTCTCCAAGAAGTCCGTGTGGATCTTCGGCGGCGACGGATGGGCTTACGACATTGGCTTCGGCGGCGTTGACCACGTTCTCGCTTCCGGCAACGATGTAAATATATTCGTATTCGACACCGAGGTGTACTCCAACACCGGCGGACAGGCTTCAAAGGCTTCCAACATCGGTCAGGTTGCCCAGTTTGCCGCAGCTGGTAAGGATATAAAGAAGAAGAGCCTGGCTGAGATAGCCATGAGCTACGGCTACATCTATGTGGCTCAGGTAGCTATGGGCGCTAACCCCAACCAGACCCTGAAGGCCATCCAGGAGGCCGAGGCCTACAAGGGACCATCCCTTATCATCGGCTACGCGCCCTGCGAGATGCACTCCATCAAGGGCGGCATGGTAAATTGCCAGCATGAGATGAAGAAGGCTGTTGACTGCGGTTACTGGAATCTGTTCCGCTTCAACCCAGACGCTGAGCCCGGCAAGAAGTTCACTCTGGATTCCAAGGAGCCGGCCGGCGGATATCAGGACTTCCTGATGAACGAGGCCCGCTACAGCCGTCTGACCCGTGAGTTCCCAGAGAGGGCTGAAGTCCTGTTCAAGAAGAATGAGCAGGCCGCTATGGACCGCTACGCTCACCTGGTAAGGCTCAAGAACCTCTACGCCGAGGAGTAATTCCCAAAAGGAATAATTCCAAACGCGGAGAATATAAAGCATTAAAAATCCCCCGAACGGGCAACCGTTCGGGGGATTTGCTGTATTGTTTCCTTGCTGCACTCAAAGCACGATTGTTTTAAATTGTAATATTGCACTAAAATATGCTTGACAGTAAGCGCAAATATGATAATATTGTATATATACAGTAATTTTATAAATAATATGCTGATAAGCTGATATTGAGAAAATGGATGAAGAAAGATGCAATAGTTGCGATTAGGGTGGCCCTTCTTCTTACAGTGGCGTCCCCCCTTCTTGGGCAGATTGAGGTACGCCTTTGAATCGCCTGTACCCCCAGTTTGGGTTCAGCTTATTTTTCAGTTTATAATGTATTTTGTTATATATTTTCCGCTTCTCTGCATAGTGAGGATTATTAAAACGAAACTGAAAAGCAGGAAAGATAAAAAGTGACAACATAGTAAAAAACTTAAGAGAATTTAAAATGGCATGACGCGGACTTTGCTCCGTGTCATGCCATTTTTTAGTTTTACTTATCTCAGCTTAAATGTTCTGGGGGCCAGTTTGTAAGCCAGTACCAGGGCGGCCACAATGTAGATAATGCAGAATGCCGTGAGAGCGGGGGCGAAAATGGACGTGGGGATATCCTGCATCATCACCGCGTAGCACACAACGTAAGTGGCCCAGTTCACAATGCCGAAGGTGGCGCTTTTTCTCTCAGCCTCCAGGTTGTAGGGCTGAAGAAGATAATATAGGACCATGTGGTGCACTGAGAAGAATACCGAGGCCGCTAATATGGCAAGGCCCACTAAGGGATAGTCCCACCAGCGGGAGGTGCCTCCCGTCACATAAAGCAGCGCCGGCAGTCCCAGCGCCAGGGGAAGGGCCGGCAGCAGATTTATGGCCGCCACGTACTTCAGACGCTCTTTGAAAAGGGACAGTATAGCCCGGGGTTGCCGGTAGAAGCGGTAGGTCAGCATGCTGTGGTCGCAGTTTATAAACATGGCCTGGGTTATGACGCTGCCGCGGTTTGTGAAGTACATTACAAACAGGAATATCGGCAGATTTTCCAACACCAGTTCACTTAAACCGGGGCGTATATCAGGGAAGACAAAACAGGCGCCAATACCCATAAGTACGATGCACAGGAGAATAAGCGTCGTGCGTTTTGCTGATCTGGTCAGGAGCTTTGAGTGCCGGCGCATGAATATCTCATTAAAATACTTATATCCTGAGGCAGAGCTGGTGATGGTTATGTCGGTGTCCAGTTTTTTCTGGTACATATCCACAGTAGCGGCTTGAGATGCGCTTTTTGTACCGGCAAAAACTGGGGAAGTAGGATCAAGGAGTTTTTTATATATGCGCCTGTAGTCCTGAAAACGCCATATCTTGACAGAGCAAAATACTGCCAACGCGGCCGAAGGAATGCACAGCGCGGGAAACAGCCAGATTGGCATAGCGTATCCGAAGTAAAGGGGGACATAAGCTGCGGCAAGAAATAAAAGCACTCCGCCCCACACGATTTTTGTGGGCATATTCTCATTGTAGACGTTCTTGTCTGAGTCCTGATTGTGGATGATAACGGCCATGAATATCAGCTTCACTGAGCAGACAAAAAGAGGCATCAAAAGGCATATCCACAGAGGAGTTTTTGTGAGATATCCGATTATAATAGTAAAAGGCATAAAGCCCACAAACATCTTCGCAATAAAATAGACGTAGTTTACAAGGGAGTATTCACGTGCGTCCATCCGCATAAGGAAAATAGCGTAATATTTGTCCTTAGTGGGATTAAATGCCTGGGTATTCATAAACCCGCCTACGATAGTCAGGAAAGTGAAGCAGTGGACAAAGCCCGCATTCTGTGGTACTGAAAAAGTGCCAAGTAGAGGGAATACCATTGAGAATAAGTATAGCCCCTTGCCCAGAAACACAGAGAAAAACTCCACAATCCAGGCTATTACCAGGGCAAAGCCCTTCAGGCCGCGACTCGCGTATAGAGAAGCGGGCAAAAGCTTATTTATAAGGGGCAGGGATTTAAGGGCGAAGATTATGGAATTAACCTTGTAGGTAATTCTAAGGGCGAAAGAAATACGCAGAGTCTTATTCATCGTCCTCACCTCTCAGGGCGGAGATTATTCTCTCTTTAAACTCGCTGTTGTCAAGATGTTCCTTTTCTATCTTCTCCAATATTCCCCCTGAGAGTATGACAATATCGTCGCACAGGTCAACTGCCAGCTCCAGAATATGCGTGGAGAAGATAATAATATGTTCCTTTTTCATATCCTTCAGCAGTTTTTTCATTTCATCGGCGACTACTACATCAAATGACGTAAGAGGCTCGTCAAGGAGCAGGATAGGCGGATTGGCGATAAAGTTAACAAGCATCTGCATTTTATTTTTCATGCCGTGGGAATAGTCCTTCAGGAGCTTGTCCCGGTCCTCCCGCTGTATGGACATCAACTCAAAATATTCATCGATAGTCCTGATATCGTCTATTTTCTGCTTATTGACATCCAGAAAAAACTTCAAAAATTCCCTGCCGGTGAGAAATTCCGGAACTACCGGCGTTGACAAGACGTAACCTATATCATCAGGAAGAAGAGGGCGCTCAACGCCATTTTCTTCCACAGAAAATGAACCGGAATCCGGCTTTAAATCGTCGTTGACACAGTTAAAAAAAGTGGTCTTTCCGGCGCCGTTCCGTCCGAGAAGTCCGTAAATACGGCCCTGGCTGAATTTAAAGGAGGCCCCTTTGAGAACCTCTTTTTTGTCAAAGTTTTTTACAAGATCCCGTACTATAAGTTCCATAAGTATCTCCGTATTTTAAGCGGCAGCGCCGCCGTATCGCCCACATTATAACAGGCAGTATGTCGCAGCGCAACATAAATTCCCTGCAGGCGTCCAGCAGATTATACCATATTGTGAATATATACACAATATATAATTATCCTCTGCCGCCATATAATTTTAATATATAGTATTTACAGGGTGGTGATTGGGATTATCGACTACACGCCTCTTTGGGAGACAATGGCGGCAAAGGGCGTCTCCCAGTATAAACTTCTACAGCAGGGGATAGACAACAGGACATTGGACGCTTTGAAAAAGAACAGAAATATCACTTTGCTGACATTGGAAAAACTATGTGTTATTCTTAACTGTACTCCAAATGATATTGTAAGATTCAAGTAAGCCTCCGGAGGTTTCCGGAGGCTTACTTTCATATTATTTAACAATTCTACATATAACATTGTCCGTTTTTTACATTAACAGGGTCGATAATTTTACAGCA
>CALWYO010000074.1 GCA_944385785.1 uncultured Oscillospiraceae bacterium
AGCCCTACAGCCGCAACGGGTTTGAGGATTTTTGTTACTAACGTGTTATTAACGTGTTACTAACAGCTTATCGTTGTATATCTTGCTATATCATGTTAATTGGTCTATGGCGGCTCTTAACTGAGCAAGGCCAGCGTGAGTATAGCGCTCTGTAATATCTGTGGTGGCGTGGCCCAATAACCACTTGCGCGTTGTCTCATCGATGCCAGCATTATAGAGGCGTGTAGCAAATGTATGACGGCACCAGTGCGGAGTAGCCTCCTGCGCCCCTACTGATCCCAGAGTGTTGTGCATAGCATCCAACAATACATAATAGCCTGGATGTACACTTGATATCCATGATTGTACATAGTGCGTAATAATGCGGTGGATGGGGACAATACGGTTTTTGCCAGCCTGAGTTTTGAGACCGCCTTGCAGATAGTCCCCGTCCTTATGGTAGGACTCTAAGGATAAGGCCAAAAACTCACTGGCGCGGAAGCCTGTATAACACATAATAAGCGCACATTGCGCCCACTTGTCACCGGATGCAGACATATCCTTGAGTTTGTTAACTTGGGCCTCCGTAAGAGATCCTTTGGCGTATTTTGCGCCGACGTGCGGGATCTCTATGTACTCGTATATATTTTTGGCCAGTACATCCCGCTGATATGCGTATGATATGAGAGCCTTAATAATTGTTGCATCACTGTTAATGCTGGATTGTGACAGCCCTTTTGCCTCATCCTCATCAAGTATGGACTGCCACATATCTATACTGACTTGTCGTATAGGGACAGACGCATATCTGCTGACGCGTGCCCACGCAGCCTTGTGTCGGGCAATAGATGATTTGCCAGCCTTGCTATACTCTCTTGTGCTCCATGCGTTGTATGCGTCTTGTACCGTCATATTAACCGCAGCGATACCAGGGACAGCGCCACGTGCCTTATCCTGATTATATCTCTCAAGCGCAGATTGTGCCTCCGCTGCCGTTGCGTGATATGATAATGTCCTCTGTATTATCTGCCCAAAATCGTCTCTGCCCGATATCCTTACGGCATAAGGGCGGCGGCGATGACCTGATAGCCGTACAATACTACCGGTGCCATTAGCGCGTTTCATATTGCTTTTTTCTCCTCTCATGATATAATGAGAGGGCAGACCGTGAGTCAATCGTTCTGCCCTTATATCGCCGTTCAGTGTTGGTAGCACTGGCGGCGATGTTTTTTTAATTTATAATTGAGAAATATATCAAAAACATTTGACATCTATACGCATAATGCGTATAATATACTCATAGGGAAGAAGGGAATGACGGCAAAAGAAATAGAAAAACTACTTCTTGCTGATGGCTGGTATCATAAAAATACTAAAGGTTCACACAAGCAGTTCAAACACCCGACGAAGCCAGGCAAGGTTACTATCCCCCAACATAGGGGAGATATTGATAAAGGAACTGCAAAATCAATTTTGGAGCAAGCGGGGCTGAAATAAGCCCTGCACTGCCCATAATAGATAGGAGGATTTTATATGAAGCTTGTTTATCCTGCTGTTTTTCGTCCTTGTGAGGGAAAAGAGGGATATACTGTTGTTGTCCCTGATTTACCAGGATGTGTTACAGAGGGAGACACGTTAGCTGATGCAATTCTTATGGCTGAAGATGCTGCATCTGGCTGGGTTCTGGATGAGCTGGAAGATGGAAACACTGCTCCAACAGCAAGCCAAATTGAGGATATTCATAAAGAACAAGGCGAATTTGTAAATCTTCTGGTTCTTGATATGGACACATACGCAGAAAAATACGGGAGTAAGGCGGTTAGAAAAAATCTAACAATTCCAGCATGGCTTAACACTTTTGCAGAGAATCATCAAGTTAACTTTTCTCAGGTGTTGACCGATGCATTGACATCTATGTATCAGCAAATAAACTGAACGTCTATCTTTTTTTATCCATGCGCCCCAAATGGGGCGCTATTTTATTGGAAGAATTATAGCACTCCATGAAGTGCACTTCATGGAAGCGTGCTTCAGTCTCGGATAAGATTTCCATACAAATTTGTAGAATTAAGGAGGTCTTATCCAATGATTGAAAATTACAAGAACCTTAAGCGATACGGGCTTCTTTTACACGTCATACGCTGTATACCTTTCCATACAACAACCTGAAAGGCTGATTATGTCAGCCAAATGGCTCTATCCGGAAATTGCAGAACACTACACAACAACACCTGAGCGTGTTGAAAAGAGTATCTATGAAATTCTAAACACCGGCTGGGCGAAAAATCGCAAATTGATGGAAACATTAGCCAATTGCCCGCTGAAGAGCAAGCCCACAGTATCAAGGTTTATAGCAATTTTAGCGTCAGTTTTTCACCACAAAATAGTGGCGTAGTAAGAGAGCCTTCACATTCCCGCTGAGCATTGAGCGGGGATGTTTTTTTGTTTAGTTGCCAGTACCCCAGAGTATGGTACCCAAAATATATATAATTGCAATAAAAAATACTAAACATTATAAACTAATTACGAATTAATTAAATTTGTGTGAAATGCAAAAATTCATGTTGAATGAGTGCGGAAAAAATGTTAAAATCGAACCATAGACTTGCGCTTAAAACGCGAAAGGAGTGCTTACTATGGTTAAGGTTATTATGGGCCTCAAAGGAGACGGCAAGACGAAACGGCTTATAGAGCTGGTAGACAAGGCAAACTCTGAGGAACATGGCGATATTGTCTGCATAGAAAAAGACGCAAATCTCACTTATAGTATACCGCATAGTGTCAGGCTTGTGACGTTTTCTGAGTACAAACTCACGGGATATAAGTTTTTAAAAGGTTTTATTTGCGGCTTACGGGCTGGAAATTATGACATTACGCACATATTTATAGACAGCCTTTTTAAGATGGCTGGAAACGAATCAGATAATGAGGCGGAGGAATTTTTGGACTGGTGCGATTCTTTTAGCGAGAGAGAAGGCATAAAGTTCACTATTACCATGAGTTCATCTCCGGAGCTGGCAACTGCGGGCATCAGGAAGTATCTCTGAAATTGACATATTTCCGCCACGTGTATCCTGCTGGGGTATACGTGGCGGTTTGTGATATAATAGTGACAGAGATGCTGGCAGAAGGTAAGATTTTTATTTTGAGGATAGAAAGGGGCCGCTTTTGTGGATATACATGAATCCGGAGAGGACTATTTAGAGGCAATACTTATGCTTCAACAGCGCACAGGCTCAGTGCGTTCTATCGATATTGCTACAGAGATGGGGTACTCAAAGCCTACTATCAGCATAGCTATGCGCCGGTTGCGTGAGAACGGATATGTGGAGTATGACGAGCACAAGGACATAAAGCTCACCGACAGGGGCAGAGAAGTTGCCGAGAGGATATATGAACGGCATCTTATGTTAACTGAAGTGCTTAAGAGTCTGGGTGTCGATGAAAAGGAAGCTGTGAAAGAGGCATGTAAGATAGAACACGACATCAGCGCCGACAGTTTTGATAAAATTAAGGAGTTTTACAATAATATGAAAGATACAGTTGGAACGGGCGATCCTGGTCTGCAGGGCCTTATAAATCGCAGGAGCGTAAGAAAATATAAACCGCAGCAAGTGGACGATGCAACGCTTGAAGCAGTGCTGGAGGCCGGTAAATATGCACCCACAGCTAAGGGAACGCAGTCGCCGCTTATGCTGGTACTTCAGAATCCTGAGGATATAGCCGAAGTTTCAAGGTTAAATGCCTCGGTTATGGGTTCTGATAGCGACCCGTTTTATGGCGCGCCGACGGTGGTGACTGTTTTTGCCGACGGAGAGAACCCATGCGGTATTCAGGATGCCAGTCTTGTAATGGGCAACTTGATGAACGCGGCATATTTTGCCGGATTGGGTTCATGCTGGATAAACAGAGCTAAAGAAGTTTTTGAATCTCCTGAAGGCCGTGAGCTTAAGAAAAAATGGGGCTTGGAAGATAAGTGGGTAGGTGTAGGACACTGCATACTCGGCTATGCTGACGAAGAACCGGTGGCCAAGCCAAGGAAAGACAGGTATGTAATCAAAATAGATTAGGCATAAATTGGAACGCGCGGCTATGTGACTTTTCCTTTATTTCGGGAAAGCTAAGGGTGAAACCTGAAAAAAGGACTGGTCTTATTATGAAGAAATGTTCCACATTTTTAAAGGGCATGGCAGTAGGCCTTATGGCCAGCGGAGCTGTAGTGTGTGTTATGTCTCTGCAGAAGCAGAAAAGCTGCGGAAGCTCCCTTGGCAAAATGCTTAAGTCTGCCGGCAAAGCACTTGAGAATCTCAGCGGAGTCCTGGGCCTTTAAAGCTGGACTGGGAAGAAAAAATGAGGCGGTTTTTTCCGCCTCATTTTGCTGTGCAAAAGCATAGCAAAATGGCTGCGCCGCTTTCAGCGGCACAGCCATGGAATTAAAGCCCGGGGCACAGGCGGTCCGTATACGCGAAACTCCATAAGCCGTTTCCTTTTGCCTGTTATCATGGTGTATCCATGGCCCGTGAAGTCTTATTTACAGGTTATTTCAGAAGTTTTCTGAGCTTTTTAGAGATTGCAAGAGCAAGAGCCATTTTTACTAAATCGGGGACTATGAAAGGTACAACACACGTGGAAAGCGCGGCTCCAAAACCAATTGATCCGGAGTTTCCGGCATATGCAACTGTATACCACAGTGTTCCAAAAGCGTAGACAGCTGCCAGTCCAAATATTAGCGCAATTATTTCCGCCCACAGTTTTCTGCCGAAAATGGATGTGATTAGCCAGTAGATCAGCCCTGTAAACAGAAAGCCTAAAAGATAACCTCCGGTTGTGCCTATGAGCTGACCAAGTCCTCCTGAAAAATTTGAGAACACAGGCAATCCCAGCGCACCTAAGGCAAGATATACGACAATTGCAGCTGTGCCACGTTTGCCCCCAAGCGTGCATAAGGCGGTGAATATACCGAAAGTCTGGAGAGTAAAGGGGATAAGCGTGGGCACGCTTATCCAGGCGCATACTGCTATGAGAACGGCGAAGAAAGCCGAGTATAGAAGGTCTATTGTCCTGATGTGAGTAGCTTTTTCTGTATTCATTGTCTCTCCTCCTGTATGGGACGCACACTGACCTCACCTGATGAGAGTGCATCCTGCCGACCGTCCTCATATCGGACTATAAGGCGGCATTCGCTGTCAATGTCAATTGCGCTGGCGGGGATTTTTTCTCCGCCTTTTATGACATATATTCTCTGACCAATAAGAAAACTCCGTCTTCTGTACTCGCTGACAAAACTGCCCTTTGAGAGATCTCTGTATATATTATAAAAATTGCGGAGGAATGAGGCCGCAAGAGCGCACCGAATATTGTGACTGGGTTTCTGCAGAATCGCTCCGGCAATGCCCTGAAGTTCAGGGGGAAAGCCGCCGCCCGGTTTGTACACATTCATGCCGACGCCAAGTATAGCGTACTCAAGGGAGCCTGATTCCATATCCATGGCCGCTTCAGTTAGAATGCCGCATACTTTAAGCCCGTCAATAAATACGTCATTGACCCATTTGATTGCCGGCCTTGCAGTGGTGCATTCCTCGATGGCATTACACACTGCTACTGCGGCGGCAGAGGTTATCATGGCGGCGTCAGCCGCCGGCATGGCGGGACGGAGAAAAAGGCTTATGTAAAGTCCGGTATCTGCCGGTGAGAAAAAATTGCGGCCCATCCTTCCACGCCCGGAAGTTTGAGTTCCGCTGACCGCTACATGCCACTGGCTGATGTTTTGAGCCATCCTCTTTAAAACCAGGTTTGTCGAATCAACAGATCGATATGCGTCTATGGTGAATATATCACGCAATTCACCAAGGCTTTCGTATATAAGTGGCGCCGATATAGGGTCGCTATCAGGCGAAAGTTTATAACCGCGGTTTGGGACAGCTTCTATTTTATACCCATCTGATTCCAGCGCCTGTATCCCTTTCCACACTGCCGCTCTTGTAACGCCCAGCTGCTGGGCAGCCTGGCTTCCAGATACGTATTCGCCGAAATGCGTTTCCAGAAGCTGTGCGATCTGATCTTTTACGCTCATGGAGGACACCTCACCTTTCCAAATGAGTATATATTCCCATAGACAAAATGTCAACTTAAAATTAAAAAATAAGTTTACAATCTACAACCTTGAAAACATCGCCGCAATTAACTATAATGGGGCTATCAAAGATTTCGGAGGCCAGCGTTATGGGGAGCGGGATTTATAAAAGCATTGACCAATTGGTTGGCGGTACGCCCATATTGGAACTTACAAATATTGAAGCTGATCTGGGCCTTCAGGCGCAGGTGCTGGTTAAACTGGAATATTTTGAGCCGGCAGGTTCGGCCAAGGACAGGGTGGCAAAATACATGCTGGACTCAATGGAGGCGTCCGGAGAGCTTTTGCCCGGAGGCACAGTGATAGAACCAACATCTGGAAATACTGGAATTGGACTTGCCTGCTTGGCGGCGGCCAGGGGATATAGAGCAGTTATAGTTATGCCCGATACCATGTCAGTAGAGCGCAGGAAACTGATGACGGCCTATGGTGCCCAGCTGGTACTTTCCGATGGGAAAAAGGGAATGGACGGGGCCATCGCGGCTGCGGAGGAACTCAGAGATAAAATTCCAGGAGCGGTTATTGCCGGACAATTTGTGAATCCTGCAAATCCTCAGGCCCATTATGAGACGACAGGGCCTGAGATATGGAGAGACACCGAAGGGAAAGTAGACATATTTGTTGCCGGAGTTGGAACAGGCGGCACAATATCCGGAGCGGGCAGGTATCTTAAAGAGAAGAATCCGAATATCCATATTGTGGCTGTTGAGCCGGCCGCTTCTCCTGTGCTGTCAGGAGGCGCGCCAGGGGCCCATGGACTTCAGGGCATAGGAGCAGGCTTTATACCGAAGGTTTTAGACACGTCAGTGTACGACAGTATTATAAAAGTGACTGATGAACAGGCGTATACTACCGGCCGTATGCTGGGAAGACGCGAGGGAGTGCTGGTAGGGATAACTTCAGGGGCAGCGGCCTATGCCGCGATAGAGCTGGCTAAACTGAAAGAGAATAGCGGTAAAACAATACTTGCCCTTTTGCCGGACGGCGGCGAGCGGTACTTGTCCACTCCGCTGTTTGAATAAGGCGTATTTTTGAACTGGCAATACTATGAAAGGAGAGGAGCGATATTATGGAAAAGGACATTCAGGAAATTTTAGACGTAATTGAGAGGTATAAAACGGCCGTCCACACACAGAAAAAAGAGGATTTCTTTCCTATCTGGGCTGAGAGCTGTCAGACTTCACTTATTTCACTGGCAACCTGCTATAGCGGCACTGAGTCAATTTATCAGAACTTTATTATAGGCGCCATACAAAAGGCGTATACCAGCATTGAACTTATCACAGAAGATGCCAATGTGCGTGTGATATCTCCGGACTGTGCCATGGCTATCTTCTCATATAGAACGGTGTGTACTCGTCGGGAGACTGGAGAGCCCTATGGGATTGCAGGTCTGGAAACACAGATTTTTAAAAAAGAATCTGGCGTTTGGAAACTTGTCCATGTACATTATGCTGTGGATAAATCGAGATAATGTTTACAGGTTGAAAATATATAAAAATATGGCCAGTCGGTTTTCAAAGTTCTATACTTTGGAAACCGACTGGCTTCGTTATGTAACCATTTTAATGCACGGGGAAACACGGTTATTCCAGAGAAAAATCATCCTGAGAAAAATTTCCCATGTTCAGAGAGCCTGGGTGCGGAGGGTCTCTCTTTAAAGGATCGTATTTAAAACTTCTGCATTGACCGCCGGCAGAGACGATACCGCGGCGCAGACATGCCACCTGCGTATCGCTTATGCGCGAGCCGTTTATACAGTAAGAACAACTTGGTTCTATATCTTTCTTAAAGAGCATAGTAAAACTCCTTTTCCGTTTCTAAAACAATTATACCGCCTTTCCGCCTGGTTTTCCACTCTTTTTTCCAGGCAGAACGGATATGAGAAACAGGAGTCCACCCAGAATTGCTGCGGATATGGCTGAGACGCGCAACGCAGTGGAAAATTTTATCTCGGCTATATCGCCCAGCTGCTGGGCCAGATATACGGCTACGGGCGTGTCAAAGGCCACAATACGCGCTATGATCAGGACGATAATGGCAGACAGGATACCGTGAAGAAATTTGCCGATTATGTATGTCCTGACAGACAACCCTGAACTACCGATGAATGAGAGGACCTGGCAATGCACGGAAAGTCCGGCCCAGCCCAGCATAAAGGCGGCCATGGCGATTGACGCGGTAAGCTCACCGGAGACGCCGCGCAGGCTCCAAACGCCGGAAGTAAGTTCAATAATACCTGTAAGGAGCCGGCGCGCCCATTCAACATCCATACCTATAAAGCCCAACATGCTGCCGATGACTTCGGCCATTGCCGAGAGAAGTCCTGAGAGGAACAGGAGCTTTATGAAGACGGTAAAAAATATGACAAAGCCGCATATGCCGAGGGTGGACATGAATGATGACGACACAGAATTTACAAAAGCAGTTGGAAAGGGAGTCTGCTCACGCTGGACATTTGGCGAATGGCGTGTGATACCTCCGCTGCCCCAGTTCCTGAATATCAGGCCGACGCATATGGAGGCGGCCATGTGCGCCAAATACAGTATAAGGCCGATTGTGCCGGAGGAGAAAATACCTGCGCCCACAACCCCGAAAATAAAAGCAGGCCCGGAATTATTACAAAAACTCAGCATCCTCTCGGCTTCGGCTTTTGAGCACTCTCCATTTTCATACAGGTTTATTACAGTCTTGGCGCCCACGGGATATCCGCCGATGAATCCTAATACCAGGGCGGAAGCGCAAGCTCCGCCCACATTGAAAAGCGGCCTCATAACCGGAGCCAAAAGCCGGCCCAGTTTTTCAGCGGCTCCCAGGGCGACTGTCAGAGATGAGAGTACAAAAAATGGGAAGAGAGAAGGTATTATCACATTGAAACACAGCTCTACCCCATCTCTGGCTGCTTCTACCATCTGAGAGGGGAATATTACGAGACCTACAGCAACGGCCAGAAGCCCAGCACAGGAGAGAAAGTCTAATACACGGCGTCTGACCTCAACATATCGCATTTTACCCGCCTCCATCCAATATAAATTACTGTATTTGTACGGATACTTTAATCTTATGATGGAATAGGCGTATTTTTTCCTTACAGGACATATAATTTTATGAGTCAATAAACTTTACTTATCTGGAGGAGAAATACGTGGGTATAAAACACGGACGAGGGATATTGGAAAAGGCCTCCGAAATTTTTGATATACCTGGTGAGGCGGCGGCTGGGCTTCCCCGTGTGACTATTACCGGCACAATAAAAGCTCATATAGAAAACCACAGGGGCCTTCTGGAATACAGTACGGAGCATATAGCTGTAAACGCCGGCAGGACTGTAATAAAAATAAATGGAAAAGGGCTTGAGCTGGCAGCCATGAGCGATATGGAACTGGTGATAACAGGTACGATTATTTCGGTAGAGTATGTAGTGTAGAGGTGTATTTATGAGGGGGCCAATAGAGTATATAAAAGGGGATGTCCGGATACAAGTTGAGTGTAAATATCCGGAACGGTTTATCAATATATGCGCCAGAGAGGGCGTGGCGTTTAAGGAACTGACCCGTAATGAAAACGTCTCTGAAATGACTGTTTCAATAGGGGGATACAGGAAGCTGAGAGAGGTCTCGCGGAAGACGGGAATATTTACTGTAAAACCGGTGGAAAGACATGGAGTGCCGTTTCTTCTCTGGAGAGTAAGAAAGAGGTATGCGCTTCTGGCAGGGCTGATATTGTGCCTGGGAGCAGTGTGGTTCTCGTCATTTTTCATATGGCAGATAGATGTGGAAGGCAACGAGACCGTTCCAACCTGGCAGATTCTATCGTGCCTTAAAAAACTGGGGGTTGATATAGGGTCCTCTACGCTGTCAATATCTCAGGCAAGACTGTCAAACGAGATGCTTCTCATGATACCGGAGCTGTCGTGGATTACGCTTAATACCCATGGCAGCAGGCTTGAAGTGCTGGTCAGGGAAGAGACGCCAAAACCTGAGCTCATAGATGAGAGTGTGCAGACGGAGGTATATGCTGGAAAAGCGGGTATAATAACAGATATAACCGTAAACCAGGGAGTAGCACAGGTATCAGAAGGGGATACTGTAGTTCAGGGAGACATGCTGATAGCCGGCGAAATCATAGGATTCCACGGCGCTATCCCAGTTCGAGCGGATGGGGAGATTTGGGCCAGAACATGGTATGAACTTACGCTGGAGATGCCGTTGGAGACAGTTGAAAAGCGGTATACCGGCGAGAGTACAACGAGAACTGCCATTATAATCGGTGGTAAAAGACTCAATTTATATTTTTCTAGTGGAAATCCATATGCCTTTTATGATAAAATTACTACATATGACCAGGCTACTTTAGGCGATGCCGTGCTGCCTTTTACTGTGGTTAAGGACACGTATCAGGAATATGAACCTGTATCCGTGACTTTGGCACAGGATACTGCTCAGCGGATACTGTCGGCAAGGCTGCTGTGGATATTAGAGCAGCAGATAGGCGAAGGGACTGTTGTATCTACAGAGTACCAGAGCGCCGAGAATAATGGTGTATTACAGGTGACATTGCGGGCGGAGTGTACAGAGCAGATTGGGGAGAGCCGAGCAGTCGGTGACGATACACAGGACAGCGTTCAAGAAGGGGAAAACTAATGACAGAACAGACAATGAGCATTGATAGGATGGAACACGTTATTAATGTGTTCGGCTCGTTTGATGAAAATTTGAGGATTATTGAAAATGAAATGGGCGTGCATGTTACCGACAGGGACTCGGAACTTAAGATCTCTGGAGAAGCGGAAAATGTAATGCAGGCTCAGCGGGCTATTGAGGGGTTAGTGGCTTTGGCCGCCAAAGGCGAGAGTATAGACGCCCAGAATGTCCGCTATATAATAAGCCTGGTTAGATCCGGACAGGATGGTAAGATTGGAGATCTGGCCAGAGACGTGATCTGCGTTACGGCAAAAGGAAAACCGATAAAAGCGAAAACTTTGGGACAGAAAAAATATGTGGATGCAATAATGCATAACACGATAACTCTGGGCATCGGACCAGCCGGCACCGGCAAGACGTATCTGGCGGTGGCCGCGGCTGTTGCCGCGTTCCGCTCCAAAAGCGTTAACAGGATAATATTGACTCGTCCGGCTGTGGAGGCGGGGGAGCGTCTGGGATTTCTGCCGGGGGATCTGCAGAGCAAGGTGGATCCATACTTGCGCCCCCTTTACGACGCCCTCTTTGATATGCTGGGGGCGGAGACTTATAATAAGTATTTGGAGCGCGGAGATATTGAAGTGGCTCCACTGGCCTATATGCGGGGACGGACCCTGGACGACAGCTTTATTATTCTGGATGAGGCGCAGAATACCAGCCGAGAACAGATGAAGATGTTTTTGACCCGCCTGGGCTTCGGCTCAAAGATAGTCATTACAGGCGACACTACTCAGATTGACCTTCCAGCAGATAAAGTCAGCGGCCTTAAAGAGGCCATGCGTGTCCTGCAGGGGGTGGAGGATATCGCCATCTGCAAACTCACAGGGGCCGATGTGGTTCGCCATGTGCTGGTACAGAGGATTGTGGAGGCTTATGATAAGTATGAGGCCCAGCGGGAGAAAAGCCGCGGCCAGCAGAAGAGAAAATGAAAATGCACAGCGTAAATATTCTGAGAACTAGGACGGGACTTGGGCATCCGGAGACCGCCGGACTTGTAAAGAAAGCAATTTGCGCCGCGCTGGACTCTGAGGGTGTGGACAGGCCGTGCAGGGTTGACGTTACGTTGACAGACGATGAGACGATACGTAATATAAATTATGAGCAGCGCGGTGTGGACAGGCCTACCGATGTGCTTTCATTTCCCATGAATGAACTTCAGCCAGGCCAGTTTGACACTGAAATATGCGAGATTGACATGGATACCGGAGATATCTTTTTAGGCGATATGGTTATATCCGTACCCCGGTGCCAGGTGCAGGGGGAGGAATATGGACACGGCTATAAACGTGAGGTAAGCTATCTTGCAGTACACTCCGTCCTGCACCTTTTAGGCTATGACCATATAGACGAAGGCGAGGACAAGCGCCTTATGAGGGCCAGAGAGGAGGCCGTTATGTCGCGGCTCGGTACAGTACGATGAGATGTTTCTTATTTGCGCTTCGCGGCATAGTTGCGGCATATAAGCGTGAGCGCAATTTGCGAATACATTCAGCCGCGGCCTATTTTGCGGTTTCCGCAGGATTTATTTGCGGCATATCGTATGGGGAATGGCTGGCGGTGATAATATGTATCGGCCTTGTGACGGCCGCGGAGCTTATTAACACGGCAGTAGAGGCCGCGTGTGACGCTGTGACGCGCAGCCTCTCTGAGGAGATAAAACTGGCCAAAGACACAGCTGCGGGAGCGGTGCTGATTTTGTCAGCTGCCTCTTTTTCGGTAGGACTTGCTATATTCCTTCGCGGTGAGAACTTTGGCCGGGGGATAGAGAGGTTTGACGAGCATCCGTGGCTATGGGTAGCCCTTATTCTGTCCATAGTCTTTTTTATAAAAATAATTTTCTTTACCTGGAGAGAGAACAATGATAAATAAAGCCGCCATGATAACCCTTGCTGGACGACCCAATGTGGGAAAGTCTGCCCTTATAAACGCCCTGGTGGGAGAAAAGATATCAATAGTGACGCCAAAGCCGCAGACGACAAGGAACAGGATATTTGGAGTGGCCGAGATCGGCGATACTCAGCTTGTATTTGTGGATACGCCGGGATTCCATCGAGCCAGGACAAAGCTGGGGGATTTTATGGTGAAAGTTGCCAGCGAAAGCGTGGAGGATGTGGACGCCGTCTGCCTTGTTGTTGAACCAAAGGTGGATATCGGTAGTGTGGAAGAGGCATTGATAGCAAAAATAAAGGCTTCCGGTGCTCCTTCGGTGCTTGTGATAAATAAAGTGGACACTGTAAAAAAGGAGGCGCTGCTTCCAGTTATATCTGCCTATTCCGAAAAGCACGACTTTGATACTGTAGTGCCCCTTTCTGCTAAAACCGGAGACGGCGTGGCTATCCTGGCCCAGGAGCTTTGCAAATACGCCAAGGACGGAGAGCAGTTTTTCCCAGAGGATATGATAACAGATCAGCCGGAGAGGCAGATGTGTGCGGAAATAATAAGGGAAAAGCTCCTTATGGCGCTGGAAAACGAGGTTCCCCACGGCGTTGCCGTGGAGATAACCCGATTTGTGCCGCGTCAGGGCGGCGTTACGGAAATTGACGCCACCATATACTGTGAAAAGGACAGCCACAAGGGCATGATTATAGGCAAAAACGGAGAAATGCTGAAAAAGGTGGGCGAAAGGGCCCGCCACGATATGGAGAAACTCCTGGACTGTAGGGTACACCTGTCTACGTGGGTGCGGGTCTCGAAAAACTGGAGGGACAGCGGCGCCAACCTCAGGACCCTGGGCTATACTGAGTGATTGCAGCGGAATAGCGCCGGACACATGAAAATAAAAAACACTCTCACATTGTTGTGAGAGTGAGGCTGTCGAACAACTTCCCATCAGGAAAGCCTCGCAGAGTTCCTGCGGCCGCAGCCGCAGGAATAAAATGAAAATCCGTCATTTCCGGGGACATGCGCCTCGGAAATGACACTTCTCATAAAAGTATCGCCGACAATTTCGAAGAAATCGAGGCGATACTTTTATGCAGCCTTTTGCCGAAAAAGGCCGTCAGACCTTTTTCGGCAGTCTGACTCTCACATTTTTGTGAGAGTATTTTTTGTTTAACAATCTAAAACACACTGACTGCCGACGGTAAAGTGCATTGATATGGCCGCCGCTATTTTTAAATTTTGGGAGTTACGCAATGGAAATTATTATGAAAGGCCAGAGAAACCGGTCTAATTTTCCAGGGTACTCTTTAATTTTTCCCAGGTATGTCTGGCGTGCTCAAAGTCCTGGGAGTGCTGGACTACCTGGCTATTATATTTTTCAAGTTCTATCAGTATATTTTCAAAATCATAGTTGTTAAAATACGCACACACCCGGGGTATCGCCTTTTTAAGACGGCCGATTGTATCCTCCATAATGGCCTGATAATCGTTTCCGCGGGTTATGTATGTGTAAAGAGGTTTGTAACGGACCCAGCCTATGCAGGCGCGATAGAATCGCTGTATAACGGCCCCAGAGTCATAGAATGACACGTTGTGCAGATCGGTGGGAAGCACCCCGTTAAGAAGCGTCCCGTACATGGAAAAACCATCGTGGAAAGTGTAGGTAGGTATACGCTTTACCGTATGACCATGAAGGCATGTGCTGAGGAAACTGTCCTCTCCTCTTGCACCAGGCGGATTATAAAAAGGAAGTACTTTTGTTGCGTTTGTGAGATTAAGCCCAAGATTTCCCCCAGTTATGAATTTGGCGTTGTTTTCCTCAGGCACCAAAATAGGACTTTTTTCTACCAATACCTGTTTATCAGCATATGTTACGCCTCCGTTTTGTATCACCTGTAAGACGCTGTCCCAGGAGAGAATATCACTGCTCATGGATTCAACAAAGTCCCTGAAGGTTGATTCATCTACTATGGAATCAAACTCAATGGATGGCAGGGGAGATATATACCCGCAATGGTAACCATTTGTGATATCTGCAAATTGTAAATACTTTGTGTGGCTCTCAATGACATGCTGCCCGCTCCATAGGGCGCAGTCGCCCGACTGAGTAACAGCCATTGGATACTCGTCGTCGTCAAGAAAGATGAGGTAGTCCACATGTTCCCGCATGGCTTCAAAAACTACAATATTGCGCTGCGCTGCATAGCCGTTACCAAAACAGTTATCTATCTCTTTGCTGCTTATTATACCGTTTGACAACATAGAATTTTTAATGGCTTCTACATCGTCAGGCCCTATTATCCTTATTAAATGAAACGCCTGCCTAACGGAGTTTTCAACATTTTCATAGTCCGCCCGGGTGGTGTTCATATATGACGGATCAAAAGCCACAAAGAGAGACAGCAATATCCTTGATGACTCTAAGAATTTTGATTCCCTCAGGTGAAATATATAGGAGCGCAGTACATTTTGAAAACTTGTACGCCCAGTGGCAAAACCTATGCCAACGTGAATTTTGTCGTCTATCATTTATTTTCCCTTTCTACGTGTAAAACGCAATTATTTGCGTCACATTATAGCAGAGATTGTCGTAAAGATAAAGCGTAGAATATGGCATTGACAGCAGCTTGAAGTCATAGATGCGTGATGATATAATCTGGATGTGCTACACAGTATTTCCAAGCAAATTTTTACCGCTCATATAAAATCTTCCGCGGCAAAAAATAATCATGCCGGATATGAGAGGTATATATATGAAGAGCGAAGTTTACTGGCGTCTTTTCTGGGAGACGGGAAATACAATTTTTTACTCCATATATAAGGAGCTGGAGGCTGAAGAGTCGGCCTCCGTACCGGCGTAATTAACCGGTGGACGGGGCGGCGAAAGCCGCCCGGAGGGGAATATGTACATAAAGACGACGGGCCTTGTGCTCAGGGAAACTGAATATAGGGAGTCCAGCCGGATACTTACGGTCCTTACCTCCACCGAGGGGAAAATAACAGTTTCAGCTAAAGGCGCAAAGCGCAGGGGAAGCCGTACTGCGGCTTCTACGCAGTTTCTTGCCTACTCCGATATGACGCTTTTTTCCCAGCGTGACAGGTATGTGCTGACGGAGGCCAGTAGCATAGAGCTGTTTCTGGGGTTAAGGGATGATCTTGCGGCCATGGCGTTAGGCTCATACTTTGCTGAACTTATGGATACACTTGCTGACGCCGACATACCTAATCCTCAGATGCTGTCTCTGGGATTAAACTGCCTTTACGCACTAAGTGAAGGACGTTTGCCAAAGAGTATGGTTAAATCTGGATTTGAGCTGCGGGCTATGTGCCTGGCGGGGTTTGAGCCGCAGCTGGATTTTTGCCATGTTTGCGGCAGAAGGGATATTGCGGCTCCGGTGTTATCCATGGCGGGAGGGGTAGTACATTGCGCGGAATGTATGAATGGTGCCGTTACTGGCGAAATGCCAATTTCGCCAGCGGTTCTGGAGGCTATGAGGTATATAGTATCCTGTGACGGGAGACGCATATTTTCCTTTAAGGCCTCAGAGAATGTGCTTGCTCAGTTGGACAAAGTATGCGAGGCTTATTTGCTTACCCAACTTGGCAGAGGCTTCGGCACGCTTGATTTTTATAAAAGCATTGTTTGAGAGGCGCGAGGCATAAGAAAGATTTGATATAAGGCAAAAGGAATGCTATAATATGCGTGCAGTGCCTGAATGACTTAGGGGGATGCTGATGAATATAAAATTGGGGTTTGGAAACGGTGTGCAGGAGATTGACGTCCCTGATAATAACCTGCTGGCAGTACTCCAACAAAACGAAGTTGCCGGAGAGCTGACAGGGGAAGCTGAAGTGCACCGTGCGCTTACTGAGCCAATAGGAACGCCAAGGCTGCGGGAGATTGTAAAGCCTGGCGAAAAGATAGCCATAATAACAAGTGACATAACGCGGCCAATGCCAACGTACAAAGTGATGCCAGCTCTGCTGGAAGAACTTGGCGCCGCGGGCGTGCACGACGAAGACGTGACTCTTGTTTTTGCCCTGGGAAGCCATAGAGGCCATACGGAGGAAGAACAGCGCCGGCTTGTTGGCGATGAGGCGTTTTCAAGACTGCGTTGTGTAGACGGCGATCCGTCTGACTGTGTTCATTTGGGCGTTACCAGCAGAGGGACGCCTGTGGACATAGTGCGCCCTGTGGCGCAAGCAGACAGGCGTATTTGTCTGGGGAATATTGAATACCATTATTTTGCAGGATATTCCGGAGGCGCGAAAGCGATAATGCCTGGGGTATCTACAAGAGCTGCAATACAGTCAAATCACAGCCGAATGATTGAAAGTACTTCATGCGCCGGTAATCTCGAAGGCAACAATGTGAGAGAGGATATTGAAGAAGCTGCCGCCATGTGCGGAGTGGATTTTATCCTTAATGTTGTGCTTGACGAACATAAAGAGATAATAAAAGCTGTCGCCGGAGACGTTACAAAGGCCCACAGGGCCGGCTGCGCCTTTTTGGACAGTCTCTATTTAAAAAAGATACCGGAGAGAGCGGACATAGTTGTGGTGTCTCAGGGCGGTGCGCCGAAGGACTTGAATTTATACCAGACGCAGAAGGCGCTGGACAATGCAAAACATGCGGTGAAAAAAGGCGGTATAATCATACTGGTGGGTTCCTGCAGAGAAGGCTTTGGAGAGAGCGTTTTTGAAAGCTGGATGGAATCGGCGCCTACTGCCCACAGCATGATTGATAGGATAAGGGCGGATTTTCAACTTGGCGGACATAAGGCGGCGGCTATAGCCATGGTTTTGGAGGACGCCGATATATATCTTGTGTCTGAGCTGCCTGATGATAAAGTGAGATCGGCGTTTTTGAAGCCGGCTGCCAGTGCCCAGGAAGCACTGAAAGAGGCGTTTGCCAGACTTGGTCAAGACGCCAGTGTAATAGTTATGCCATACGGTGGATCTACTCTTCCGCGGGTTGCTGCGGAATAAAATATACGGCGGCCTATTAAAGAAAAATAAATGAACGGAGAGATGAGAAGATGGATTACGCAAAAGAGTCGTTGAGACTGCACCAGGAGTGGGGCGGAAAGATAGAAGTTGTTGCGACAGTGCCCGTTGAAACTAGTGAGGATCTGTCCCTGGCTTATACGCCTGGAGTGGCCCAGCCATGCCTGGAGATAGAAAAGGACATTGAGAAAAGCTATACGCTGACCCGCCGCCATAACCTGTGCGCGGTAATTACCGATGGCAGCGCAGTGTTAGGACTTGGCGACATAGGGCCTGAGGCAGGAATGCCGGTTATGGAGGGCAAGTGTGTGCTTTTTAAGTCCTTTGGCGGTGTGGACGCATTCCCCCTTTGCGTAAAGACCAAAGATGTCGACGAGTTTGTGAATACTGTTTACAATATCTCCGGTTCTTTTGGCGGAATAAACCTGGAGGATATTGCAGCTCCGCGGTGTTTTGAAATTGAAAGAAAACTTAAAGAGAAATGCGATATTCCCATATTTCACGATGACCAGCACGGTACTGCAATAATCACACTTGCTGCCCTTATGAACGCACTTAAAGTGGTTGGAAAAAAGAAAGAAGAGGTAAAAATCGTCACATCCGGAGCCGGAGCGGCAGCTGTTGCCATCGTCAAATTGCTTTTGAAAACAGGGTTTAAAGATATTGTGATGTGCGATAGAAAGGGCGCTATATATAAAGGCAGAGATGGCCTTAACTGGATCAAAGAAGAAATGGCTGAAGTTACAAACCTTGACGGGAAAGCTGGCAGCCTTGGTGATATGCTCTCTGGAGCTGACGTGTTTATAGGGGTTTCTGCCCCAGGAACCGTTACTACTGAGATGGTCAGAAGCATGAACCGTGACGCGATAGTATTTGCTTGCGCTAATCCCACTCCCGAGATATTCCCAGAGGATGCAAAGGCTGGAGGAGCCGCCGTTATAGCCACTGGCAGAAGCGACTTCCCCAATCAGGTGAACAATGTTCTGGCGTTTCCGGGCGTATTCAGAGGCGCTTTTGACGTCCGCGCCAGCGATATAAATGATGAGATGAAAATAGCCGCTGCAAAGGCGATAGCAGACCTCGTAACGGCTGAAGAGCTATGTGCAGAAAAAATCCTTCCGATGGCGTTTGATAAACGTGTTGGGCCGGCTGTTGCCGCTGCTGTTGCTGCTGCCGCGAGAGACACCGGTGTGGCAAGGATATAATCTGAGCTGCCATAATATAAAAATAAATATAGGATTAGGGAGGCGCTTTTTGATGGGCGCCTCCTATTATTGTGGCACGTTATTTTCTGAAGATGGCGAGATTTTTACCTGCCTCCATAAAAATTTTGCATTGTATCCCGGGGCTTTCAATTGAAAAATATGCTGATATTTGCTATATTAATAATATTGGAATATAAAGTTAAGTTAAAGTCAAAAACGTGTATTATTTGCGTAAAGACCCGTTTGGAACCTATTGGTGGAAGGGGATAAATAATATGCATTCGGATAGAAAAAATTTTGGGGGCCGATTGTGGAAAGCTGTTGATAAAGTCGGCAAACTGTTTTCTAAAGCGCCTTTCATATTTACGGCATGCACAGCCGTAATTGTAGTTTTAATTGTTGAAATGCTTAGTCGGCACTCTGTCTGGCAGGGGTTTGTTTTCCTTTTTACCCATCCGGTAAGATATATTACAAATGTTATGATAGTGCTTGCCACGCTGTCTCTGAGCTTTCTTTTCAAAAAACGCTCGTTTTTTGTAGTATTTATCTCGGTTGTATGGCTGGCGTTTGGAATAGTAAATTTTACGATTCTGGGTTATAGGCCGACTCCTTTTGGAATTATTGATATTCAGTTGCTGCCTTCCGTTTTTACAATAATCAATATGTATATGGATTCTTGGCAGATAATACTGTTGATTGTTGGAGCAGCTGCGGTTATTGCAGGGCTTGCATTTTTATTGATGAAAGTGCCTAGTGCTAAAATCGTATGGAAAAAAACATTGATTTTCATTGCTGTCAGCTTTGCGCTGGCTTCTGGATTGTTTTTGCTTGTTGCGTCAACAGGAAACTATGCTGAGAGCATGGATGATAATACTGATATAGCAAAGGCCTACAGAGATTACGGGTTTGCCTACTGCTTTTGCACGGGTGTTGTTGACAAAGGCATTGACGAGCCGGAGGAATACTCGAAGGAAAATGTGGACAGGGTAGTTGACAGCCTTGGAGATGTCAGCGAGCCTCAGCTTAAGCCTGATATAATAATGGTGCAGTTGGAGTCTTTTTTTGATGTAGGGTATCTTGATGACGTTACGTACTCTGAAAACCCGACACCTGTTTTTACATCGTTGAAAGAGGAGTATTCCACAGGTTTTTTGACCGTACCATCTGTGGGAGCGGGTACTGCAAATACAGAGTTTGAAGTGCTGTCCGGTATGAGCCTGGGATTTTTCGGAATGGGTGAATACCCTTATAAGACCATATTGAAAGAGCAAGCCTGCGAAACAGTGGCCACGGATTTGGCGCAAATAGGATATGCAAGCCACGCGATTCATAATAATACAGGTACTTTTTATGACAGAAATACAGTTTTTGCACAACTTGGATTTGACACATTTACATCGATAGAATATATGCAGGATGTTGAGTACAATCCAATAGGCTGGGCGAAGGACAGCGTGCTAACAGGGGAAATATTGGCGGCTTTAGATTCTACTCCAGGCCAGGATCTTGTTTTTACGATTACCGTTCAGGGACACGGCAAGTACCAGAGAGGCGAGGATACTGATGAAGCCGAGATGGAGGATACAACATGGGAAGAAGATCCCGACGATGGAAGAGCCTTTGCGTTTTATATAAGCCAGTTGAGAGAGACTGATCAATTTATTGGCGAACTCATAGATGCGCTGGAGGAACGTGGCGAACCTGCGGTTCTGGTCCTATATGGAGATCATTTGCCCAACTTCAGTATTGGTTCAGAGCAACTGGAAAATGGCGACGTATTTGAAACTGAATACGTGATCTGGGATAATCTTGGCCTGGAAAAAGAGGACAGGGACCTGCATGCTTATCAGCTGTCGTCCTGGGTAATGGAGAGACTTGGCATATCACAGGGGATACTTTGCCGATACCATCAGCAGTGGGACGGGAGCGAAAGTGATGACTATTGGTATGGTCTGGGACTTTTGGAGTATGATATGCTGTATGGCGAATTTTACTGTTACGGAGGCACAAATCCGTATACCGCATCTAACATCAGCATGGGGGTGAAGCCAATAACAATAGAAAATATCCGTGTGGAAGAAGATGGCGTCTATATAACCGGAAATAACTTCACCGAGTTTAGTGTGGTGGCGTTTGACAGTGAACTTCAGGATACGGAATATATAGACGGGGATACGCTTTTTGTAGAAGGAGAACCGCCTGATGACGGTATGTATGTTTCGGTCGCACAGGTGACGGACAGGGCTATTGTTCTTTCAGAGAGCGATGGTATTATATATAAGGAAAAAACTGAATAAATATTTGCGCGTAACAAATATTTATTCAGCACACATTTTGAAAAAGCGGCCAAACTGAGATGATATGCACAAAAGCCTTGTGGGCATTTTAAGCCGGTGTTGGTATCTGCTACAAATGAGAAACCATTAATGTATAAGTATTGACTTTTTACACTTTTAGAAGCATAATTATTACACATTGAATTTGGGAGGACGTTCATAATGGACGGAAATAATATAAAGAAGATAGCTCTGGCATACTCAGGCGGACTTGACACGTCAATAATAATTCCCTGGCTGAAGGAGACTTACCCTGGCTGCGAAGTGATTGCAGTCTGCGGTGATGTGGGACAAGGTTCAGAAAATGAGGGCCTTGAGGAAAAGGCTCTTAAAACTGGTGCTTCCAAGCTCTACATAGAAGACCTTACTGATGAGTTTGTAGATGATTTTATTATACCCACAATGAAAGCCGGCGCCGCATATGAAGATTATCTGCTGGGCACAAGTATGGCGCGCCCTGTTATTGCCAAAAGACTTGCAGAGATTGCTATAGCAGAGGGATGTGACGCGATTGCTCACGGCTGTACTGGCAAGGGCAACGATCAGGTGCGCTTTGAATTGACATTAAAGCATTTTGCCCCGGATATGAAAGTTATTGCCCCATGGAGGATCTGGAATATCAAATCCAGGGAAGAAGAGATAGAGTATGCCGAGGCACATAACGTCCCTCTGAAAATAAACCGCGAGACCAATTATTCCAAGGATAAGAATATGTGGCACCTGTCCCATGAGGGGCTTGACCTGGAGGATACAGGTAATGAACCGCAGTATGAGAAACAGGGATTTTTGGAGATGGGCGTTTCCCCTATTGACGCTCCCGACAAGCCCACATATGTGGAGCTGGAGTTTGTAGAAGGTGTTCCTGTAGCTATAGATGGAGAAAAGATGAGCGCCAAGGATATCATCTTCAAGCTGAACAAACTGGGCGGAGAGAATGGCATTGGGCTGTTGGATATTGTTGAGAACAGGCTTGTTGGAATGAAGTGCCGCGGAGTTTATGAGACTCCAGGCGGAGAGATACTTTATAAAGCACACTCGTATCTGGAGACTATCTGCCTTGACAAGCTCACCATGCACAAGAAGCAGGAACTGGCGATAACCTTTGCAGAGCTTGTCTATGACGGCCAGTGGTATACGCCGCTTCGCGAGGCGCTTTCAGCGTTTGTGGACAAGACGCAGGAGCGTGTTACCGGAAAAGTGCGCCTTAAGCTGTACAAGGGTAATATCATAAAAGCCGGTGTGTGGAGCGATTGGAGTCTGTACTCAGATGAGCTGGCCACTTTCGGCGAGTCTGACTATGATCAGAAGGACTCTGCCGGTTTCATAAACCTCTTTGGGCTTCCCATAACAGTTCAGGCGAAGGTAGATGCGAAAAACGCTGCAAAGTCAGATAAATAAATATATTAATAGGAAAAATAAGATGTTTCATCATTCCGGAAGCCCAAGCTCTCCGGAATGATGGGTTTTCTGAGGAAAAGGAGGGCGCTTTATGGCCAAACTCTGGGCTGGCAGGACATCAGGAGTAATAGACGCCGCTGCTGACGATTTCAATTCATCCATAAGATTCGACTCGCGTATGTACCGTGAGGACATAATTGGTTCCATAGCCCATGCACATATGCTTGGGGCCAGAGGGATAATATCTGAAAATGATATGGAAGCCATAGTGGAAGGCCTGGGAGATATATTGGAGGGTATTGAAAAGGGTACGATACCTATTGATCCCCACGCGGAAGATATCCATTCCTTCATAGAAGGGGAGCTGACCCGACGAATTGGAGAACCTGGTAAACGTCTGCATACTGCCAGGAGCCGCAATGACCAGGTGGCTCAAGATATACGTTTATATTTACGAGGCCAGTGCGACCAGGTGTCCAGCCTCCTAAAAAAGTTATGCCATACACTTTGCGATATGGCAGAAAAATACGCCGGCACAGTTATGCCTGGATATACGCATATGCAGAGAGCACAGCCGGTGACTTTTGGCCATCACCTTATGGCCTACGCCATGATGTTCCTGCGAGACCTGGGCAGGGTGAGAGATGCCAGAGCCAGAATGAATGTCTCGCCAATCGGCTGCTGTGCTCTGGCAGGTACGACGTATGACACCGACAGGCGTATGGAGGCTGCGGAGCTGGGATTTGACGGAATCTGCATGAACTCTTTAGACGGGGTGTCAGATAGGGACTTCTGCGTGGAGCTGGCTGCCGCACTGGCGCTGATAATGACGCATCTGTCCAGATTTGCCGAGGAGGTAATACTCTGGTCCTCATGGGAGTTCAGGTTTGTCCAGCTCTCAGAGGCGTATTCCACAGGTTCGTCCATAATGCCTCAGAAGAAGAACCCTGATATGGCTGAACTTGCCAGAGGAAAGACCGGACGGGTCTATGGGGACCTGATGGCTTTGCTGACTGTGCTGAAAGGTACGCCTTTAGCGTATAACAAGGATATGCAGGAGGATAAAGAGGCCATATTCGATTCCTTTGATACTGTTGAGGCGTGTCTGGGTGTATTTACTCCTATGATTGCGACAATGAAGGTAAACGGCGAGAATATGCGGTCGGCTGCCGCCGGCGGTTTTATTAATGCCACAGATCTTGCCGATTATCTTGTGGGGAAAGGGATGCCTTTCAGAACGGCGTATAAACTGGTGGGCGAGATAGTTGAGGAGTGCTCTGAGAAAGGCAAGACTCTGGAGGACATGCCAATAAGCGATTACAAGGCGCACAGCGAGCTTTTTGAAGATGACCTTTATAAGACGATAGATATAGATGAGTGCGTAAAAAGACGCATATCCGAGGGCGGACCTGGCGGAGACTCGGTAGCGCGGCAGATAAAGTATGTTACGGAGCTGATAAACAATGATTAAAGTATTTATAGACGGCAGCGCCGGCACTACCGGACTGCGGATACATGAGCGCCTGGCGGCGCGGGATGATATTGAACTGACAGTGCTGCCGGAAGAGCTGCGAAAAGATTCTGAAGCCAGACGTGAGGCGCTAAACAGCTGCGATGTGGCTTTTTTGTGCCTGCCTGACGATGCGGCCAGGGAAGCAGTGTCCATGGTGAAGAATGACTCGGTAAAAGTACTGGACACGTCCACCGCTCACAGAATATTACCTGATTGGGCATACGGGTTTCCGGAGCTTTCCGAGCGGCATTATGAAAAGATAAAAAATTCAAACAGGATTGCCGTTCCGGGGTGTCACGCCTCTGGGTTTATAGCGTGTGTATATCCTCTGCTACAGGCTGGGGTTATTGACAAGAGCCAGAGACTTTCGTGTTATTCCCTCACCGGATACTCCGGCGGCGGGAAAAAGCTGATTGCCGAATATGAGGACCCAAACAGAGACCCAAGGCATAAATCTCACAGGATATATGGCACAAATTTAAATCACAAGCATTTGCCAGAGATGCGGGCTGTCTGCGGACTTGACGTACCTCCGGTGTTCCACCCAATACTGGGCGACTTTTACAGCGGAATGGCCACAACGCTGTTTCTGCCGGATATGGATGCCAGAGAGATATTGGAGATATTGGAGAAACACTATGCGGGGTCTAAGATAGTGACGGTGGCGCCCCTTGGCGGCGATGAGCCGGTTATCTACTCTGATACCATGTCGGGTTACGATTCTATGAGAATAATTGTCTGCGGACACAAAGAACAGACTACAGTTACTGCACTATTTGATAATCTCGGAAAAGGTGCGTCCGGCGCGGCAATAGAGTGCATGAACATAGCCGCGGGACTATCGCCTGAGACCGGCCTGATACTCTGATACCCAGGAAAATAGAAGGGAAGATTATTATGAAAGAGATTACCGGCGGCGTTTGCGCCGCAAAAGGATTTAAGGCCAATGGAGTCCACTGCGGCATCAGAAAAAATCATGCGAAACGAGATCTGGCCCTGATAGTCAGCGAGAAAAAGGCTTCCGCCGCATGCGTATATACTACGAATCTTGTAAAGAGCGCGCCAATAAAGGTCACAAAGGAAAACGTCGCCGACGGATATGCCGAGGCCATTATATGCAACAGCGGGAACGCGAATACGTGTAATGCAAATGGAATTGAGATAGCAAAAGGTATGTGCGCTCTGGTGGAGGAGTATACTGGAATCGCCGCAGGAGATGTGATCGTTGGATCAACAGGAGTTATAGGGCAGCCTATGAGCCTTGAGCCAATGGCCTCAGGTATGCCAGAGCTGTCTGGCGGCCTGGGCATCCACAGCGACCTCGCTGCCGATGCAATAATGACTACAGACACTGTGCGTAAAGAGGCGGCTGTATCTTTTGAGATAGGCGGAGTAGAGTGCCGTATCGGAGGTATAGCCAAGGGCTCGGGAATGATACATCCAAACATGGCCACAATGCTTGTGTTTGTTACTACCGACTGCGCCATCTCCCCGTTGATGCTGCAAAAGGCGCTTTCAGAGGATGTTAAGACCAGCTTCAACATGGTGAGCGTCGACGGCGATACATCAACAAACGACATGGTGTCGGTTATGGCTAATGGCCTTGCAGGAAATAGAGAGATAGATGCTGAGAATGAAGATTACAGGCTGTTTTGCCAGGCTCTTCATACTGTAACGGTTAAGCTCTGCCGTATGATTGCCAAAGACGGAGAGGGAGCTACAAGGCTTATTACCTGTAATGTGACTGGGGCGGCTGATGAGGACACAGCCAAGACGGTTGCAAAGTCAGTTATTTGTTCTTCACTTGTTAAAGCCGCCATATTTGGCGCCGACGCTAACTGGGGAAGGGTGCTGTGTGCGATCGGCTATTCCGGAGCTGATGTGGATGTGGACAAGGTGGATGTGAGTTTTGCCTCATCGGAAGGACGAGTCCATGTGTGCAGAGACGGCGCGGGAATAGACTTCTCAGAAGAACTTGCCAAGAAAGTTCTTCTGGCAGATGAGATAGATATAGACGTGGAGTTAAATTCCGGCAGCGGCAGCGCCGTTGCCTGGGGCTGCGATCTCACATATGATTACGTTAAGATAAATGGCGACTACAGGACTTGAGGTGATAAACATGGCTTTAGATAACGCTTTAAGGGCTCAGACACTTGCTGAGGCGCTACCGCATATACAAAAATATTCCGGTAAGACAATACTGATAAAATATGGCGGTAACGCCATGCAAAATGACGAACTCAAGCGCCTTGTAATGGGGGATATAGTGCTCCTCTCGATGATAGGTATCCGAGTGGTGGTGGTACACGGCGGAGGTCCGGAGATCAGCGATATGCTTAGCCGCACTGGGAAGAAATCTGAGTTTGTAGACGGGCTGCGCGTCACTGATGGGGAGACTATGGACATAGTCCAGATGGTCCTCTCCGGCAAAGTGAACAAGGACCTTGTAAATCTGGCGGAGAATGCCGGAGGACGGGCGATAGGCATCTCGGGAGTAGACGGAAGGATGATAAAAGCGCGCCAGAAAGACCAGCGCCTTGGACAGGTGGGAGAAATAACCGATGTGAATGTTAAGCCGATAACAGATATGCTTGACATGGGTTATATTCCGATAGTTTCTACTGTAGGTTGCGATGCCCAGGGGAATATATACAATATAAACGCGGATACCGCGGCCGCCAGAATTGCCGGAGCTTTGGGGGCGGAGAGTATGCTGACAATGACGGACATAGCCGGATTGCTCAGAGACAAAGATGATCCCGCCACATTGATGAGCCGCGTCTCGGTGAGCGAGGTCCCGCAGCTGATTGGAGAGGGTATAATATCCGGCGGAATGATACCAAAGATACAGTGCTGCGTTGAGGCTATACGCCGCGGTGTAAGCAAAGTTTTCATAATTGACGGGCGGGTGCCGCATTCTATGCTTATGGAGTTGCTTACGGATGCGGGACTTGGCACTATGTTTACCGCCTGATATGGCTTGAAGAGTTAAAGGGGAGCTATATGGATAATATTAAGGAACTGGATCAGCAGTATATAGCAAATACATATGCCAGGGCAGATGTGGTATTTACCTCGGGTGAAGGCGCGGTTATATATGATGACAGCGGCAAAAGCTATATTGACCTTGGAGCTGGAATAGCAGTAAATATATTTGGATGTGCTGATAAGGAATGGCAAAAGGCAGTAATTGAACAATTGTCAAAACTTCAACATATGTCAAACTTATATTACACGGAACCCTGTGTTAGATTAGCTCAGTTATTGTGCTCCAGGACTGGTATGAAACGCGTGTTTTTTGGGAACTCAGGAGCTGAGGCCAATGAGTGCGCTATAAAGACCGCCAGAAAATGGGCCTTTGACAGATATGGCGATGAAAGCCACAGCACTATTATTACGCTTAAAGGAAGTTTCCACGGCAGGACGGTAACGACCCTCTCTGCTACAGGCCAGGATGAATTCCATACAAAGTTCGGTCCGTTTACGCCAGGATTTGTCTATGCCTCCCCGCAGGACCCTGAGGATGTGGAGCGGTTGGCTTCAGAAAATAGCTGCTGCGCGCTGATGATGGAACTGTGTCAGGGGGAGGGCGGAGTAAACGCGCTGACGCATGAGTATGTTGACGTTGTTGTGAAGATAGCTCAGCGCCATGATATGCTTATAATTGTCGATGAGGTTCAAACCGGAAACGGTCGTACAGGTACGCTTTATGCCTTTATGCAGTATGGTTTTATGCCAGACATTGTTACAACGGCAAAGGGCCTGGGCGGAGGACTGCCGCTGGGAGCGTGTCTGCTGGGAGATAAGGTTCGGGATACTCTTGACGCAGGTTCTCACGGTTCCACGTTTGGAGGAAATCCGGTGGCTTGTGCCGGAGCATATAATATAATTTCAAGGATAGACGAAGAACTCTTGAAGTCTGTCAGCAGGAAAGCACAGCTGGCAAGAGCCGAACTTGAGGGGGCCAAAGGCGTAAAGAGCGTCACTGGCCTGGGATTTATGATAGGTATAGAATGTGAAAAACCGGCCGGCCAAGTGGTGGCAGATGCTCTCAAAAAAGGTGTAATAGCCCTTACAGCCCATGGAAAAGTAAGGCTTGTGCCGCCGCTTACGATAACCGAGGAGCAGCTTTTGAACGCTATTAAAATATTAAAAGAGGTGATTGCCCAATGAAGCATCTTTTGAAGCTGGGAGACATGACGAAAGAGGAGATTATCGAGACTCTCGGCCTTGCCGACCAGTTAAAGTTTGAGAGGAAAAACAATATTCCCCATCCACGCCTTGCAGGGAAGACATTGGGCATGATATTTCAGAAGTCATCTACCCGCACAAGGGTATCTTTTGAGGTGGGGATGTACCAGCTTGGCGGAAATGCCCTGTTTTTAAGTTCCAGGGATCTTCAGATAGGCAGAGGCGAGCCAGTACAGGATACTGCCAGAGTGCTCTCAAGATACCTTGACGGTATAATGATCAGAACTTATAGACAGTCTGAGGTGGAGGATCTGGCTAAATATGGTTCCATTCCCGTTATCAACGGACTTACCGACTACGCTCATCCGTGCCAGGTGCTGGCAGACCTGCAGACAATACGGGAGTACAAAGGTTCCCTTATGGGAAAAAAGCTGTGCTTTATAGGCGATGGGAACAATATGGCAAACTCGCTTATAGTGGGATGTATCAAGACGGGTATGTCTGTAGCTATAGGCTGTCCAGCTGGGTATGAACCTGATGTGGAGATTATCAAATGGGCCCGCGAAAACGGGGATCTGTTGATAACTGAGGACGTATATGAGGCAGCTGAAGGTGCTGACGCCGTTTACACTGACGTCTGGGCGTCCATGGGTATGGAGGATGAGGCGGACAGGCGCCGCCGCGACTTCTCCGGTTACCAGGTGAACAGGAAGCTTATGTCAGCCGCAAAGGC
>CALWYO010000075.1 GCA_944385785.1 uncultured Oscillospiraceae bacterium
ATTCAGTCAGCTCCTACGCCGTAGAGGCCATGGAGTGGGCCAATGGACGGGGTATCATAACCGGCACAGACGGCAACAGGCTGGATCCAAAGGGCAACGCCAACAGGGCACAGCTTGCCACAATACTTCAGAGATTTAATGAAAATATAGTGAAATAAGCAGGGGAAGCTCTGCACTTTCCGCCCATTACCATGGGCGGGGTCGCCCCGCGGGGCGTTACACGCCCCTGGGCTCCGAATCCACCCCCATTTTCTTTTTCTTGAAAAGAAAACGGCGGTGGAGCCGTCAAAAGAAAAGCGCTTATGGGTGCAAACATGGCACTCATAAGCGTTTTTCGGTTCTGCTCATCCATAGCCCTGTATTGTCTTCAGCTTCCACCTCGCTTGCCCGCTTCAAATGGCGGTTAGTTAGGCTTATTGTCCCTAACAATTTATCGTCCGTATACGGGCCATATCCTCGTAGCGGGCAGCAGGGTGCAATCCTGCACCTTTGTGGGGTTCCACCCTATGTCCTCCTGCGCCTGGGCATGAGGGGCGAACTTTGTTGTGAGCCCTGAGGTGCACTGGTGCGGGAGGACGTGAGTCAGGGGCGCAGCCCCTCGCGGCCGACCCCGTAGCGTTAAGAAAATGTGCCGGTGGCACATTTTTAGCTGCGGCCCTGGCGGTTTTATCCGCCAGGGGGGAACTTATTAAGACGCAGCCAGCGATTTAGCCTCCGCCCACGATAATGGGCATATCCCTCCTCCCCCATTGAAAATGGCATATCAAAATGCCATAATAGTCATATCACACCATGATATGTACGGAGGTCCCAATGACGACACTCATCTCCGGCATTCCTGTTGAGATAACTCGGAAGCTGGTAAAAAATATAAATCTGACCGTTCTGCCTCCAGATGGCAGTGTCCGGATATCGGCTCCTTTTTCTGTGCCCGACAGCTATATCCTTGAATTCGTAAATTCAAAAATTAAATGGATAAACCGGCAAAGAGATAAAATTGCCGCGGTTTCCTCTGTCTATAATCCAAAATACATATCCGGCGAGACTGTCTATATATGGGGCAAGCCTTATTTGCTTAAAGTAGAATCAGGCCCAAAGTACGCTTTTGAGGTAAGCGGAGAAACCGCGCTTCTTTTTGTCCCTGAAAACAGTACAGCAGAGTCACGCGAGGCGTTTGTCCGCAGATGGTACAGCCAACAATTAAAAGACCGCATTCCGACGTACCTGGCAAAATGGGAGCAAATCACAGGGCTTTCCTGCAACCAGTGGAGAACAAAATATATGAAAACCAGATGGGGTACATGCAATACATCTGCTGGTAGAATATGGCTTAATGTGCGTCTTGCTGAGCATCCCACGATATGCCTTGAGTATGTCATACTGCACGAGCTTCTCCACCTCCTGGTGCCAAACCATGGGCCTGAATTCCAGTCACTTATTGGCAGATATATGGCGGACTGGCGAAACGTGCGCCGCCTTTTAAATGCGCCGCTGTCAGCTGTTAATAACTAAAGAGAGCCCAGGCGATGGCCTTTCCATCTTCTGGGCTCTCTTCATCTATTGATTCAGCCTGTCTTTAAGCTGCTGTATAAATCTCTGTGCAGCTTTTGGCAGCACCTGATATTTCTTCCACACAATGTTTGCTCTGACTTCCAGCGGAGGGTCCAAAGGCCTGAAGCACAAGCTGCTCTCACCAGTAGTGTTCACCAGTCCTGAAAAGCAGATGGCGTATCCCAGCCCCTCGTCAACCAGCAATGAGGCGTTGAATATGAGATTATACGTGGCCACTATATCCAGCTGCTCAGGTGCGCGGCTAAGCCACAGCATTGTCTCATTCTCTCCAAGCAGGTTCTGATTTGAAACTATCAGCGGCTGATCCCACAGGTCTTCAGGTTTTATCCGCTCTTTTCCAGCCAAGGGAGAATCTTCGCGCATAAGTACTCCAAATTCGTCCCATCCAGGCATCTCCAGAAAATCATATTTTATCTTGTCAACAGTTCCATACACCAGTCCAAAATCTATCAGTCCCTTATCCAGCTGCTCCAGCACATACACAGAGTTTCCACTGAACATATGGAAATGCACATCCTGAGATTCTTCCCTCAGCTCTCTCGCCGCTTCTGCGAAAAACCTTATAAGCTGCGTCTCTCCTGCCCCTATATGTATATCCCCAGCCAGCACCTCATCTGTGGCGGAAATCTCTCCCTCTGCCTTACGCACAAGGTCGATTATCTCTTCCGCTCTTTTCCTAAGAATCATCCCCTCCTCAGTCAGCGTTACCTTTCTGCTTCCGTGAGAGCCGCGTATCAAAAGCTGCTTTCCCAACTCTTCTTCCAGGCCCTTGAGCTGCGTGGACAACGTAGGCTGGCTTAAGTGCAGAGATTCTGCCGCCGCAGATATGCTCTGCTCCCTGGCTACAGCCAAAAAGTATTGCAAAACTCTAAGCTCCATTGTCTCACCTCCAACAAAAGTGTACTACAGGTTATCATAGTTTTCAACTATGATAACCTATTCTTAATAAGTATTTGCTATTTTATTTAGAGTGCTCTATAATTGCGTGCAGGTGATAAAGTGAAACTCTGTAAATGAAGAGTAATTCAAAGAGGTATAGCACTATGGAAGACAAGTCTAAAAGCGATCTCATACAGAATCTGGAGGACGCAGGTTGCAGCCCCAAGGTTGTTGAGGAATTTCTGTCCTGTTGCGGCAGCAAAAAGACTAAAGAGCAGCTGCGCGTATTATCCTGCCAGAGGCAAAAGCTGCTGGACAACGTACACAAGTGTGAAAAGCAGATAGGCTGTCTCGATTATCTGGTGTATAAACTTAAACGCGACGAATCTGACAACAATGAAAACAAATCTGACGAGGTGGACATATAAAATGGATACTATTGAAAATATGACTTTTGACCAGGAGCGCGCTCTTTATGAAAGTCACAATCTACAGGTCAAATACTGTCGTTTTGACGGCCCTGCTGATGGAGAAAGCGCATTTAAAGAGAGCTCTGATATAGTTGTAGAGAATTGCTTTTTCAATCTCCGCTACCCTTTCTGGCATGATCATAATTTGAAAATAGATAATTCTGATATGACAGAATTATGCAGAGCAGCTCTTTGGTACTCCGACCACATAGAGATACGGAATACAAGGCTGCATGGTATAAAGGCGCTGAGAGAGTGTTCTGACATTTCAATGGACAACTGTGACATTATCTCTCCCGAATTTGGCTGGTCTGTGAGTAATCTTAAGATGACCAACTGCACGGCGCAGAGCGAGTACTTTATGATGCGCTCTGAAAAACTTCATTTTAAAAATGTGAATTTCACAGGTAAATACTCTTTCCAATACATAAGTGACTCCCTTTTTGAAAACTGTGTTTTTGACACCAAAGACGCATTTTGGCATGCGAAGAATGTCGTTATAAAAGACTCTGTGATAAACGGGGAATACCTGGCCTGGTATTGTGAAAATGTCACATTTGATCACTGCAAAATAATCGGCACACAGCCGCTGTGTTACTGCAAAGGGCTTCGGCTCATAGACTGCGAGATGGACAATGCAGATCTGGCTTTTGAAAAATCAGATGTGGATGCCACTGTTCTGACTCCAGTCATAAGCATCAAAAATCCCTATTCCGGCAGCATAACCGTGCCATCTGTAGGAGAAATCATATGCGACGACCAGCGGGCAAAGGCTCAGATCATCATCGCAAACTGCAACAACATTTCCGCGGATAAGTCGTGCCCATGCCAGTGCCGCTAACTAAAATATGAAAAGATACTTAATCATTTTATTTTTCGCAATAGCTATATCTATCTCAGTTTCCGGCTGCGCCAGTAAAAGCGCAGCCGGATCTGGTGACGGACAGTCTTCTGAAGAAATAACTGATGTCAACGGCGGCAACACGCCTGTAAGCGATTCGCATCAAGAGACTCCCTCTACTCAGATACCACAGGAAAATTATCAAGCTGACAAAGAAAGCGAGGATATCATGGCCATAACTGTGAAAGTCGGAGAGTCGAGTTTTTCCGCTCGACTGTTTGACAACCAGGCAGCATCATCTTTTTCAGCCATGCTGCCTGTGGAGATCAGCATGAGTGAACTCAATGGAAACGAAAAATACTGCTATTTAGGAAAATCTCTGCCCACATCCGCCAGCCGTCCCAGCAGAATTGAAGTCGGCGATATAATGCTGTTTGGTTCTGACTGCCTGGTGCTTTTTTACGAGAGTTTTTCCACATCTTATAGTTATACGCCAATTGGACACATAGATAATCCGTCAGGTCTTTCTGAAGCTCTGGGCGGTGGTTCTGTAACAGTTTCTTTCAGTCAAGAATAAGAGAGGTCAGTTTAGTTACAGGAGGTACGAAATGGAATATCGGAAACTGCCCCATGGTAATGAGGAAATAAGCATAATCGGCCTTGGCAACAGCTCACTTGGCCAGTCGGATGAAGCGGAGATGGACGCCACTATCGCTCTGGCCCTTGAGCACGGTATAAACTACTTCGATATGGCTGCCGGCGACGCCGCTCCTTTTGCAGCCTATGGACGTCAGGTGAGGTCTTTACGAAGCTCTGTGTACTATCAAGTGCATTTTGGCGCTGATTATACTACGGGGAAATACGGTTGGACTCTAAATCTTGATCAGATAAAACGGTCCATTGCCTGGCAGCTGGATCTTATGAAAACGGATTACATCGACTTTGGATTCATCCACTGCATCGACGAGCTGGGCGATCTTGTCAAAGCCGCAGAGACTATTGAATTTATTAAATCCTTGAAAAAGGCCGGAGTAGTGCGCCATATTGGTCTTTCCACTCACACGCCCCAGGTTGCACAACAGGTTTTGGATATGGGCATAATCGACATGCTAATGTTCAGCATAAATCCGGGCTATGACTACAGTCATGGGCAATATGCGATAGGCGGCTCTCAGGAGCGCGCCGCCCTTTACCGCAGATGTGAAACTGACGGCGTGGGCATCTCGGTTATGAAGGCCTTCAGCGGTGGGCAGCTATTAGCCGCCAACACATCCCCCTTTAAGCAGGCCTTGACTGAATACCAGTGTATACAGTACGCTCTGGATAAGCCAGGAGTACTCACCGTTTTGCCTGGCGTCCGCAACAGAGAAGACCTTTATCGGGTATTAGGATACTTTAGCACTTCTCCAGAAGAACGTGATTACTCTGTTATAGGATCTTTTACTCCCAAGGACGCAGCTGGAAGCTGCGTCTACTGCAATCACTGTCAGCCCTGTCCCGCGGGACTTGACGTAGGCCTTATAAACAAGTATTATGATCTTGCTCTGGCTGGCGACAGCTTGGCCCAAGACCACTATATGAATCTTGCTCTTCACGCCTCTGACTGTATATCCTGCGGTCATTGCGACTCTCGCTGTCCCTTCCAGGTGTCTCAGTCGGCGCGCATGAGTACCATAGCGGATTACTTCAAGATATAAGGTTGATAATATGAAGGCTCCATCTTCTCAGCTTGATGAAAAAATACATCTTCGCGGCCTGCTGCGTCCGCTGCTCACCTTATCCATACCTACAATAGTCGAGCAGATTCTCTCAACGCTGCTCCAATATGTGGATACGGCTATGGTTGGCAGGCTTGGCGAGCAGGCCACAGCCGCCGTCAGCACTACCACCACTGTCACGTGGCTTTTCAACAGTATTCCCGGCGCAATAGGCACCGCAATACTGATACTTATATCCAACGCCACAGGAGCTGGAGACAAAAAACGCATGGCAGGTCTGTCGCAGCAGGCTCTTTTGCTCACAGGGGTCTTTGGTGTTCTGCTAACTGCCGTCTCTATTTTGCTAAGTCCGTTTATTCCCACTTGGATGGGTGCTGAGGAGGCAATACGGGCTGACGCCTCAGAGTATTTTTTCATAATAAGTCTGCCCATGCTCTTCCGCACGGCAACTACCGTCCTTGGCGCCGCGCTCCGTGCAGTACAGGACACTCGGACGCCTATGCTGATATCTGTTGTCGGTAACCTTATGAACGTAGCCTTAAACTCTCTTTTTATCTATGGCCTTTCCATGGGCGTCGCAGGCGCTGCAATAGCTTCAGCTATTTCTTACGCCGCTTCCGGTACGCTTATGTTCCTGGCTTATCGACGCAAAAAGGACCTCCACTGGTCTTGGCACCAGTTCCGCCCCGACAGGAAAATACTTGGCGAGTGCGCCGCACTTGGCGCACCTGTTCTATGTACAAGTCTTGTTTCCTGCTTTGGTTATGTAACTTTTGCAAGTCTTGTCTCCGGAATGGGCACTACTATTTTTGCAGCTCATTCAATCGCCGTAACTGCCGAAACTATATTCTATGTACCGGGATACGGGCTAAGAACCGCAACTTCAGCTATGATAGGCTCTGCCAGGGGTGAAGGCAATATTCAAAAGGTTGCCGCTGTTGGAAAACTCAGCGTCATGCTGACAGTTTCCATAATGTTCTTAAGCGGAGTCATATTATTTTTCGGTGCGAATCTGCTTATGAGTCTTTTTTCTCCGGTTGAAGCAGTAGTAGATTTAGGCGCCCAGATGTTAAGACTTGTAGCCCTTTCTGAACCGTTTTACGGTCTTATGATAGTCCTGGAGGGTATATTCTACGGCCTCGGACGCACCCGCTATGCTTTCGTTGTCGAAGCCGTTGGTATGTGGTGCGTAAGAATACTCTTCACCTATATATGCGTAAAAGTTTGGGGTCTGGGTCTGAGATCTGTATGGTACTGCATGATAGCCGACAATATATCCAAAGCCCTGCTCTTTGCCTTACCTTTCGTAATAAAACCGCTCCGAAGGCGCATAATGCGTAACATATAACTCAATACTCAAAATAATAAAGGCGCTTTGGCACCACATGGAAGTGATGTCAAAGCGCCTTTTTCTCGCAATATATCCGCCTTTTATTTTTCCGGCGAAATAATATACTTACCCATGGCGCGTTTTTCCGGTTTGCTCAATACATCCTCCAACTCACTAAGCCCGCAGACGCTGTAAACCATACTGCTGACATCCAGTCTGCCGGTATCAATAAGATCCAGCGCCCGTCTTTGAGTATATGGATTTATATATGATGACTTCAGTTCCAGTTCCTTCTGAAATATCTCAAAAGGTTTCACAGATATTGTCTCATCCGGCTTTGTAAGGCCAAACATCATTACGACAGCTTTATTGCCTGCCAGGTCAATTGCCTGTTCAATCGTGGAAGGCTTACCGACACATTCTATTACAGTATTTACCCAAGTAAACCCTGCGTCTGATAAGCGGGCTTTGACATCCTCTCTCGTTGGGTCAATGCAGACGTCCGCTCCCAGTTTATTCGCCATTCGCCTCTTCTCTTCAACAGGCTCCAGCAGAGCAATTTTCGCAGCTCCAGCCAATTTCGCAAGCTGCATCATAATTAGTCCTATCATTCCGCCGCCGATGACCACCACCTGGTGGCCAGGTTTAATTTCGCACATATCTATCCCGTGGAGGCAGCATGCCACAGGTTCCGTCATCGCTCCCTGCTCAAAGGTGGTGTGTTCTCCCAGCCTGTACACCTGTCTTGCGTTGACCGCACAGTACTCTGCGAAGCCGCCATTTACCGTGGTTCCATATCCAATCATGTTCTGGCAGTAATGTGCAACCCCTTTCCTGCATGGTTCGCAAGCGCCACAGTAGCAGTTGGGGTCAATGCACACCCTGTCCCCAGGCTGAAAACTCTTTACATTTTTCCCCACCTCTACAATGATGCCAGCGAACTCGTGTCCCAGGATTGTAGGCGGCGTTACCTCCGCTGCGCCCTTGTCTCCCTCATATATGTGCACATCTGTCCCGCACACTCCGCAGGCCTTAACCTTTATAAGCACGTCCTCCGGCCCTGTCTTTGGCATGTCCCAATCTTCTAATCTCAAATCGTGTCTCCCATAAAAAACGGCGCTCTTCATAAAATAACCTCTTTCTAAAGTTTGCTATTCAATAGTCGTTTGCCTGCCATCTATCATAAAAAGCTGTTATATATAAATTTCAGACATATCACTAAATATAAAACTCCACAAAATATGAAAAAAGAGAAAAGGCGCGTGCAGCCTCTTTTTGTGGAAGCTGCAAACGCCTTATTTTATATCAGAAGCTCATATCAATCCAAGCACATCCTCCGGCGTTTTGGCTATGTACTTTGCTCCGGCATCATTGAGGAAATCCTCACTTCTAAATCCCCAGGCAACTGATATACAGTCCATTCCCGCAGCAGCGGCAGTCTTTATGTCAACTTCCGAATCTCCCACGTATACTGACTCCCAGGGACTGCTTCCCAGCTCCCGCAGTGCCTCCAGAACCGTATCCGGAGCCGGTTTGCGGCGTATTTTGCTGCTCTCTCCTATAGCAACAGATACTACATCTCCAAAAAACCGATTTACCAGTTCTTTGACATTAGCATCAGATTTATTCGATACCACCGCCAGTTTATATTCTCTTGAAGATAGCTCCCTGAGCAACTTATGAATTCCCTCATATGGCTTAGTTTTTATCATATTGTGGGCAAGATAGTACGCCTCATAATCCCTCAGTATACTGTCAAAATCAGCGGTGTTTTCCCCGTCTGGGAGAGACTTCGCCAATAGAACCCTGGAGCCGTTTCCCAGAGACATACGTATCTGTTCCAGATTGCGCTCTGAGTATCCTCTCTCTGACAGAACATGATTGACGCTGTCTCTTATGTCCTCAAGAGTGTCCATCAGAGTACCGTCCAAATCAAAAAGCACAGTAGTATATCTCATTCGCTGATGTCTATCCCCCAGTCAGTTACTATCTTATTGAGCAGCCTGGCAAGAGCAATCGTCCCTTCGCGAGTTATAAGAACACTGGCAACCTCATCAGCCACCTGCCCCGACACATCAGCCAAAGTCCCGTTTTTCATGCTAAAGTTATGCTCCGTATAGATATGTGTAAAACTTAACGCTACTTCCGATTTGTTCTTATTATGCGTCACATTAAATGTGTTTGCAAATATAGGCTTCATATTCCCTGCTCCTCTTTCAGCGCCTGTCTTAATGCAATGGATATCTGATCAGGGCATGACGTAGGTTTGCCACCGCACTTTATACCGCTGAGCCTGTCCACCACGTCTTGCGCTCTCTGTCCGCGAAGCAGCGCAGCTATACCCTGCAAATTTCCATGGCAGCCGCCTTCAATCTTTATATCCTTTATTATTCCATCTTCCAAATCAATAACATATTTTTTAGAGCACACACCTTTTGGTATAAATATTTTTTCCATAATTGTACCCCCACCCCGGATTTTTCTCTATAAAGTAATAACGATTATAATACGTAATTTCTTCACTTGCAACAGTCATAAAGGCAGTTTTCATATCATAGATATATTCTCAGTAATATATCCCAGGAGGTGCACCATGTTGCGGAGGAGCGGACGCCAAAGGCGAAAGAATGGATTCACTGGTGCGAAATTTGCCGTCAGACTTGCCATAGTCTCTCTTCTATGCCTTGCTATACGCGGTGTGTCGGACATGCTGGGGAACTTAGACAGCTTCAGCCTTCCTGATGGGCTTTCAAGTTTTCTTCTTCAGTCCGAACTCCCACATAGTGAAAAGATGAAATCAAATGGCGGATTGGCCATTTTATCTGATCTCACTGGATTTCAATTTTCTGACAGCTCCTCTGACAGCAATATCACATCCGATGATTCCCCTCTTGCATCAAATGCTTTGAAACCGTCCAGCCCATCTACCGACACTTCTCAAACCGATTCAGAAAATACAACTTCTGACACTTCAGTTGAAACTGAAACTTCTGAACCAGGCGGCGCCATAAGCACAACTATTACCGGCGAGGGAGGCGGATACCATAAAGGTGCAGATGGCATATATCTTAAAAACAACACAGACTATGATATAGATGTGGAGGGACTCTTAAATGAGCCCCTGGGTTTTTCTGCACAGAATGGTGCAAGAGTATTAATAGTGCATACACATGGCAGTGAGGCATATATGCCCGACGGTGAGGATATATATGAGCCCTCAGATCCTTCGAGGACAGAAGATACAAATTTCAACGTGGTCCGCGTCGGTGATGAACTGGCAAAAGTACTTGAGGGCAGAGGAATTGAGGTGGTACATGATAGGGAACTGTACGATTACCCAAGCTATAACGGCTCTTATGACAGGTCATGGGAAGCTATACAGAGTTATCTCCAGGAGTACCCTGACATTGCTGTTGTTATAGATTTACACCGAGACGCTCTTGAAGGCACTGACGGCACTATATACAAAACCGTTGCAGACATTGGAGATACCCCTTGCGCCCAGGTTATGTTAATAGCGGGCACAAATTTCTCTGGGCTCACCCACGATAACTGGCAGAAAAATATGAGCTTTGCCCTAAAGTTACAGTCAGCGATGGTAGAGCAATATCCTACACTGGCAAGGCCATTAAATGTCTCCCAATACCGATATAATCAAAATGCCACCACCGGTTCTCTAATCGCCGAAATTGGATGCAACGGCAATACGCTTCAGGAAGCTATAACAGCTGTCACTTATTTTGGTGATTGTCTTGCAGATGTGCTTTTAGGGGCATGAATGAGACCTTATACGCCATTAAAAAACCACTTGACAAATTTTTAGTGGTGAGTTAGAATTCCGCTATAGAAACCGTTGATTCAGAAGAGTAAGCTTATCATCCGACTTTTAGAGAGCCGCCGGCGGTGGAATGGCGGCAGTATCGGACTTTGCTGAATGGGCTGATGAGGGCGTGCCAAAAGTTTTGACTGCTTTATGGTCTTTACAAGTAGGACACGACGGAATTCCCCCGTTATAGGGTAGACGTGTGTTAGCGCGTCGCAGAGTGGGCGATTATTCGTCAATTTGGGTGGCACCGCAGAAGCTACAAGGCTTTTGTCCCGAAAATTTTTCGGAGACAAAGGCCATTTTTTGTGCCCTCTCTCCGAGCAAATTTGAAAGGAGAACAAAAAATGAAGAATCAGGACATTCCCTACAAGATCTATCTCAGTGAAGATGAAATGCCAAAATATTGGTACAATGTCAGGGCTGATATGATAAATAAACCGGCACCTCTCTTAAATCCGGCAACAATGAAGCCCATGTCCTTTGATGATTTGCGTCCTGTATTTTGTGATGAGTTAATTGAACAGGAGCTGGACGACACTACAAAGCTTATCCCCATACCAGAGGATATAAGGAATTTCTATAAAATGTATAGGCCCTCTCCCCTTGTGCGTGCTTACTGTCTGGAAGAAAAGCTCCAGACTCCCGCTAAAATTTATTATAAGTTTGAGGGCAACAACACGTCAGGCTCGCACAAGCTGAACTCCGCTATAGCCCAGGCATATTACGCAAAAAATCAGGGTCTCAAAGGAGTTACTACTGAAACCGGAGCCGGCCAGTGGGGTACCGCATTGGCTATGGCCTGTGCATACCTTGGTTTGGACTGCAAAGTGTATATGGTAAAGGTATCCTATGAGCAAAAGCCTTTCAGAAGAGAGGTAATGCGTACTTATGGCGCCTCTGTAACACCCAGTCCATCTGACACTACAGAAGTAGGCAGAAAGATTCTCGCAGAGCATCCCGGAACCACCGGCTCTCTGGGATGCGCCATATCTGAAGCAGTTGAGTGCGCTACTACCCATCCCGGTTATCGGTATGTGTTAGGATCTGTATTAAACCAGGTCTTACTGCACCAGTCCATAATTGGTCTTGAAGCCAAAACTGCGCTGGATAAATATGGAGTAAAACCGGATATTATTATCGGTTGTGCTGGTGGCGGCTCAAATTTGGGAGGTCTTATCTCACCATTCATGGGCGAAAAACTTCGAGGTGAGGCAGATTATCGCTTTATTGCCGTAGAGCCCTCATCGTGTCCAAGTTTTACCCGCGGCAAATTTGCTTATGACTATTGCGACACAGGTATGGTGTGTCCGCTGGCAAAGATGTACACTTTGGGGTCTGGTTTTATGCCCAGCGCAAACCACGCCGGCGGGCTCAGATACCACGGTATGAGTCCCGTGCTCTCCCAGCTGTATCACGATGGTCTCATGGAGGCGACCTCCGTAGAGCAGACATCCGTCTTTGCGGCTGCTGAACAGTTTGCGCGCGTAGAAGGTATCCTCCCAGCGCCGGAGTCTTCCCACGCCATCCGCGTTGCAATTGACGAAGCCCTGCGGTGCAAGGAAACCGGAGAAGAAAAGACAATTCTCTTTGGCCTTACTGGAACTGGATACTTCGATATGGTGGCATATGAAAAATATAACAATGGCGAGATGACCGATTACGTCCCCAGCGATGAAGACCTGGAAAAAGGGTTCGCTGGTCTGCCAGTGCAGCCTGAATAAAGCAATCTTTAATAAAAAAGAGCGCGATGTTTAAAACATCGCGCTCTTCTTTAACTGTTAATTTCAGAAATACTGCACGCATTCTTCATTCTCTACTCATTTACTGATGTTAGCAGAATCAGACACAATATGTTCTCCAATTATTTTCTCCATCCAAATCATGTCATACCATCTGCCAAATTTATATCCGCATTTGTGAAACTCTCCAACTTTTGAAAATCCCATATGTATATGAAATTCGGAGCTGTTTTTTGTTAAGTATTCGTCCTCTACTTCCGGATATCCGATACATGCATACATGTTCAAAATACCCATATCGCGCAGCCTGTTCTCTAAACATTCATACAGTCGGCGTCCCAGTCCCTGTTTCCTATCGGACTTATCAACGTAGATTGTGACTTCACATGACCATTTATATGCCGCCCTACCTATAAACGCACCTGCATATACATATCCTATGATCTTTCCCTCTCGCTCTGCAACTAAATACGGATACCTTTTCATTATGTTTTCCATACGGGTCTGGAATTCCGCAACGCTGGGAGTATCGTATTCAAAAGATATCGCCGTATTTTCAACATAATAGGAATATATGTCCAGAATACGGTTTGCGTCATCAAGCACAGCCTGCCTTATTATAATATCATCCATTTCCTCCACCTCATATTGTAATTTTAGCATAGCCCCCATTAAAGTCAAGCTGTCAAAGCACGAATTGTCATTATCTTCCAGTTCATTTTAGTGCACTAAAGCACAATATATATTATTTTGTCTTCCAATTCCCATATTAATTAGTGCAAATAGCTGGACAAGATTACAATATTTTAGTATAATAATGATGCACTTCAATAGTTCAATAAAGAGAGGGGGAACCGTTATTCCGGAACCATACATCTGTTTTCCGGAATACATATTAACCAGACATGAGTAGTAAAGCAAAAAAAGAACACAGGCATTTTAATATGCCTGGCACTTACGTGATTTTGACCACACTAATCATCATTGTGTGTATCCTCACGTACATTATCCCAGCCGGCTCCTATGATTTTGCCGAGGATGGTCGCAGCGTAATACCCGGAACCTACCATCGTGTAGATCAGAATCCCTCGGGCATAATGGGATTTTTCAACAGCTTCTTTAACGGAATGAGCAACGGTGCCAGCACAATTTTCCTGATATTCATGATCGGCGGTGCTTTTAAGATTCTTGAAGACACCGGAACAATCAGGGCGGCGGTAGCGTGGCTTATAAAGAAAACTCGCGGAAATTACAAGATTATTTTGCCCGTAATAGGTCTTATGATGGCGGCTTTAGGCTCTGTTGGCGCCGGAAATAACATCGCTCTCGCCTTTGCACCGATTATGATAATGGTGTGTAAAAAGCTGCGTCTTGACCCTGTTGTAGCTGTTGCCGCCATGTATATTCCTTCCAGTACCGGCACTGTGTCCTCGCCCATAGAGCCCTTTAATACTCTTATTGGTCAGGAAATTGCCGGCATTCCCCAAATGTCTGGGGCTATTGTTCGCTTAATCATGTGGATAATCTTTGTTGGCACCGCCATATGGTATATTGTCCACTATGCTAATAAAATAAGCAAAGATCCATCCAGGTCTATCGTGGGCTGCTACACAGACAGTGACGATCTCGACAGTGCTGAAGATGCTGCTATTGCCGGTATTGCTGAAAAGTTCACAGTCCGGCACGTACTGTGTCTTATCGTCCTATTGGCTGTTTTTGCAACTTATGCGTATGGCACCATAAGTTATGGGTGGGGAATTTCCCATTTGGGTGCCTGCATGATGATACTTGCTTTTGCTGCGGGTATTATCGGCGGGATGTCCCCTTCTAAAATGGAAAAGTCCTTTACCGAAGGCGCTAAAAATATGACTTTCTCCGCACTGCTTGTCGGTTTTGCCAATGCTCTCAGCGTGGTAATGAGCGATGCAAATATAATCCACACAGTTATACATGCAATATCTATTCCTCTGGAGCTTATGCCCGCAGCTCTCTCCGCCGTTGGCATGTTCCTTGTAAACGTACTCATCAATCTGTTTATATCCTCCTCATCTGGACACGCATACGTCATAATGCCTCTTATGGCTCCTCTGGCGGATGTCGTCGGTGTTACAAGGCAGGTTGCTGTCTCCGCTTACTGCTTTGGAGAGGCCATAGGAAATCCGATTTTCCCCACTGGCGCTCTCATTATGGGCATATGCGGAATAGCTGGCGTAAAGTACGACAAATGGCTTAAGTTTGCGCTGCCTCTAACAGCTGTGCTCGCCGTTATTGCTATCGTTTTCCTTATCGGAGCTCAACTTCTCGGGTGGTCGTAATTTTTAATAACAGAGAAATAAAGACACACTTATATCAAAAATCGAAAGGAGCAATACGTCAATGTCAAAGCAACTCTCAAGCGTTGTGGAAAAATTCCTGCGCTATGTGAAAATCGATACGCAGTCAGTTCATAATATTCCAACCGTCCCCTCAACTGAGAAACAGAAAGATCTTGGACGTCTTCTTATGCGCGAATTGGAGGAAATGGGTGCAAAGGATATACGTATGTGCGATGCCGGTTGCGTATACGCCACTATCCCCGCAAACTGCGATACCGACGCCCCTGCTGTAGGCTTTATAGCCCATATGGACACGACACCTGATGTAAACGGTACTGACGTCAAACCCTGGATATTTGAAAACTATCAGGGCGGAGATATCGTTCTAAATAAAGATAAAAACATAGTGATGCGTACTGAGCTCTTTGAAAACATGCTGGATCATATTGGAGAAGACTTTATAGTTTCAGACGGCACCACTCTTCTTGGCGCTGACGATAAAGCAGGCGTAGCCGAGGTGATGTATATGGCCGAGTACCTGCTCTCCCATCCCGAGGTAAAGCATGGGACCATCAAATTGGGCTTCACAACCGATGAGGAAGTTGGTTGCCCAGGAGCGAAAGTCTTTGACATAGACTATTTCGGCGCCGATTTTGCCTACACGCTGGACGGCCACTATGTTGGAGAATATAACTGCCAGAGCTTTAATGCGGCAGACGCAATTATAACTGTCCGCGGCCGTCAGGTACATCCTGGCAGAGCTAAGAATAAGATGATCAACGCCATTACTGTTGCGGAAGAGTTTGACCGCATGATACCCGCCCACGACAGATGTGAACACGTTGATGGACGCGAGGGCTATTTTCATATGACAGACTTTGAAGGCACTGTAAGTCTCACTAAAATGAAATACCTGGTCCGCGACTTTGATATGGACGGGTTTAATAACCGCAAAGACTTCATGCGCCGTATAGGTGATTATCTCAATTCTGTATATGGAGACAGCACCGTAGACGTTGAATTCATTGACACCTACTACAGTATGTATGAGGCAATAAAACCCATGCCAATTATCACTGAAAAAGCCCTTAAAGCCTTCAAAGACTGCGGAATCACTCCGCGTGTGCTCCCCGTACGTGGCGGCACTGATGGCTCTGCTCTCTCAAGCCGAGGCCTTCCCTGCCCCAATATCTCTGCCGGATATCTAAACGGGCACAGTATATATGAGTATGTAACTGTTCAGGCCCTTGAAAAGACCTCTGAAATTTTGATACGGCTTGCTGCATCATTTGCAGAGTAATTTAAATTGTTTACCAGGCGGCACAATGCCGCCTGGTTTTTTATGCCTTTGCTCTTAAGAATTCTCTGTACTTTCACATATGATTCAGCTATAATCGTTACGGATATACGGCTAATTAATCTCCTGTTTTGCTGCAAATGCATAGCGAAACAGACCAGATGCCGCCTTTGGCGGCACGGACATGGGATCACAAGCGCGTGGGCCGAGGCAGCCCACATACGCGAAACTCCATAGGCCGTTACTTTTTGACAGTTATCGTGGTGCATCCATGGACCATGGAGTTTTATCCCCGAAAGGAGCAATGTAAAATGAAAACTACGCTTCCAGGCGCAGCTGAAAAATTTCTGCGGTACGTGAAAATAGATACACAATCAGACCCTGATTCATCCAGCGTTCCCACTTCGGAAAAAGAACTGGATCTTGCACGTCTTCTTGTAAAAGAACTCATGGATATGGGCGCTGAAGATGTGAAAATGTGCAAAGCCGGTTGTGTATACGCAACTATTCCGTCAAATTGTGATGCCGAGGCACCTGTTGTCGGTTTCATTGCCCACATGGACACTTCCCCTGACGTCACCGGAGCCAACGTATCGCCAAGAATTGTAGAAAACTATCAAGGCGGAGACATAATTTTAAACAGTGAAAAAGGCATAATACTCCCTTCCGGCTTTTTTAAAAGCGAAGCCCAGCTGATAGGCCAAGATCTTATTGTAACCGATGGAACAACTCTTCTTGGAGCAGATGATAAAGCCGGCGTAGCTGAAATAATGTACATGGCTGAGTACTTGCTCAATCACCCGGAAATCAAGCACGGCGTAATAAAAATTGGCTTTACTACTGACGAAGAAGTTGGATGCTGCGGAGCTAATGCTTTTGATATAGAAGGCTTTGGCGCCGATTTCGCATACACAGTAGACGGCATGGGCATAGATGAGTATAACTGCGAGAGTTTTAATGCCGCTGATGCAACTGTCACTGTTCACGGTCTGCAGGTACACCCTGGGGATGCAAAAAATAGAATGATAAATTCCATTACCATCTCAAAAGAATTTGACAATATGATCCCTTCCTATGAAACTTGTGAACATTCTGAAGGTCGGGAAGGTTATTTTCATCTCTCCGATATTGACGGAACTGTGAGCCTTACAAAAATGCAGTATCTGATAAGAGACTTTGACATAGAAGGTTTTAACAGGCGTAAAGAGTTCATGCGGCGCATATGCCAGTACCTGAATTCTGTATATGGCCAGGGAACGGTGGATGTTGAGTTTGAAGATTCCTATTTCAGCATGTACAATTCCATTAAGGAAAAACCGGATATCACCGAAAAAGCGATTAAAGCCTTTGAAGCCTGCGGTATTAATCCAAAAATTGTTCCAATACGCGGAGGCACTGATGGCTCCATTCTCTCCGGCAGAGGGCTGGCGTGTCCGAATTTATCAGCCGGTTATCAGGGCGAGCACAGCGTTTGCGAATGCGTATCTGTGCAGGCTTTAGATACATGCGCCAATGTCCTTATAAAACTTGCAGTCTCTTTTGCAGAGTAATATAATAAGTATCAGATAGGTTTATATCCTGTATTCATTTTTTCGAGGTGTGGCATGAATATATATAAAAGCAGAGTTGAAAGAGTAAAGGTTGAGATGGAAAAGTGCGGATTGGGGCAACTTATGGTAACTGACCCTGTGAGCATCTGCTATCTGACCGGTATAGAAATACATCCCTTTGAGCGATTCTGGGCTTTTTTAATACGTACATGGAGCGAAAATATTTTGTTCGCCAATCAATTATTCGCCCTTGGCGATACTGGATATGAAACAGTCACTATGACTGACTCCGATGAGATAGCAAAGATTGTTTCTCCACACATAGCGCCAGGCAAACTGGGAATCGACAAAACCATGCAGGCACGGTTCCTGCTGCCCCTTATTCAAGATTGTCCTGACACTAAATTCGTATTAGGTGCCGACTGCGTGGATAATGTAAGAGCTATCAAAGATAAAACAGAGCAGGAACTTATGCGTAAAGCGTCGAAAATAAACGACGATTGTATGGAGGAGCTTATAAACTTCATCCACGAAGGGGCAACAGAGAAGGAATGCGCTTCTTATCTTGTCGATCTATATAAAGCGCACGGTGCCGACGATGTGTCGTTTAATCCAATAATCTCCTTTGGAGCTAATGCCGCCGATCCTCACCATTCGCCTGACGATACCGTTTTGAAGAACGGCGACTGCATAGTTATGGACATAGGCTGCAAAAAAGACGGTTATTGTTCTGACATGACCAGGACATGTTTCTGGAAAAAAGCAGACCAAAAATATGTTGATATATATGATATTGTCCTCCGTGCTAACCAGATGTCTGAAGATATGATCCGTGAAGGCATACCACTTTGTGAAATCGATGCCACAGCCCGCAACCACATTTCCGCAGCCGGATATGGCCAATTTTTTACTCACAGACTAGGCCATTTTATCGGCATAGAAGAACATGAAAAAGGCGATGTGAGCTCCGCCAATTCGGAAAAAGCTAAAGCTGGTATGATCTTCTCAATCGAACCCGGAGTTTATCTACCAAATGAATTTGGAGTACGTATAGAAGATCTGGTAATAGTAACCGAGGACGGCTGTGAGGTCTTAAATAAAGTTGACAAAAATATACGTATACTTGGAATATAAGAAACTGCCTCCGGCTATTAAACCGGAGGTAGTTTCTGCGTGTCGATAAAATTCGACACGCTGGAACAAAATCTGCGATTTTATTCCAAAAGTGCGGCCGACCCGCGCGCCTTAAAACAGGCGCACTCTCGGCCTCCCTGTGTTTTTGTGCCGGTGCACGCCCGTCCCAAAAACGGTTCTCACTTTGTTTTGTTGTTAACACAACAAAACATACTTGGTCGGGCTATTTTGTCTTTTAATCCGCATTTAATATCTCTGAATACGCTTTTCAGCAGTATTGAACTGCCTCCGGCTATTAAACCGGAGGCAGTTCTTTATATTTGCACATCTGCTAAATTTTCTTTACAAAAAGAGCACGTATTGCATTGAGCACGGCAATTATCATAACTCCCACATCTGCAAATATGGCCAACCACATCCCCGCCAGGCCCATTGCTACAAGTAGAAGGCATATCAGTTTTATACCAATGGCGAACACTATATTCTGATATACAATTCCCAAACACTTTTTAGATATCTTTATTGCCTTTGATATCTTCATCGGATCGTCATCCATAAGTACAACATCCGCCGCTTCGATTGCCGCATCCGACCCCATTGCACCCATAGCAATACCTATATCCGCTCGGCTGAGTACAGGCGCATCGTTTATTCCGTCACCTACAAACGCCAGCTTCGCCTTATCTGTTTTGCTTCTTATAAGCTCTTCTACTTTCTCTACTTTATCTACTGGAAGAAGCTGGCTGTATACCAGGTCTATCCCCAGTTCACCAGCCACTTTTTCCGCTACGGAAGCTGTATCGCCAGTGAGCATCACCGTCTTCTGTATCCCTGCGTTTTTCAACGCCGCAACAGCTTCCTTAGATTGCGGCTTTACAATATCGGAAATGACTATATGGCCGGCATATTTGCCATCTATAGCTATATGTATTATCGTGCCCACGCTATGGCAAGGTATATATTCAATTCCCAGGAGCGTCATAAGTTTATCGTTTCCAACAGCTATCTGCACTCCATCTACCCTTGCCATAACGCCATTGCCGCTTATCTCATGTATGTCGTCTACACGGTCTCTGTCTATTTCCTTCCCATAAGCCCTTTGCAGGCTGCGGCTTATAGGATGCGAAGAGGCGCTCTCTGCAAGAGCAGCATATTCAAGCAATTTCTCATTTTCCATCTGGCTGTGGTGTATGCCGTTAACCTCAAAGACTCCCCGCGTAAGAGTACCCGTCTTATCAAAGACAACAATTTTTGTCTGTGACAGTGTCTCAAGGTAATTTGAACCTTTTACAAGTACTCCCTCCTTGCTGGCCCCGCCTATACCAGCGAAAAAGCTCAGAGGTATGCTGATAACAAGAGCACAGGGACAACTGGCAACGAGAAACGTCAATGCCCTGTAAATCCAAATCTCCCAATCAGCCTGAATACCTATTGCAAAAAGACGTACAATAGGCGGCACAACGGCCAGGAGCACTGCTCCCGCACAGACCGCAGGCGTATATACACGCGCAAATTTTGATATGAAATTCTCAGATCTGGATTTCCTCGAAGAGGCGTTTTCCACAAGATCAAGTATTTTAGAGACAGTAGACTCCCCAAATTCCTTGGTGGTCTTTATCTTCAATACTCCTGACATGTTGATACATCCGCTTATTATCTCATCGCCAGCTTTGGCATCTCTCGGCAGGCTCTCGCCGGTCAGCGCACTGGTGTTAAGGCTGGAAGTCCCCTCAATTATCACTCCGTCTATAGGTACTTTCTCGCCTGGATTTACGACAATTGTGCCGCCTATCTCCACTTCATCCGGATCGACTCTCTCAATCGCGCCATCCCTAACCAGGTTAGCATAGTCCGGCCTTATGTCCATAAGCTCGCTTATATTTCTGCGGCTTTTTCCTACAGCATAACTTTGGAACCACTCGCCAATCTGATAAAACAGCATAACCGCAATGGCCTCAGTATAGTCGCCGCTCTTATCATAAATAGCAAGTCCTATAGCTCCGATGGTTGCTATAGCCATAAGAAAGCTCTCGTCAAATATCTGCCTGTTTTTTATGCCTTTTCCAGCCTTAATGAGTATATCATACCCTATCACCAGATAGGCTGCCATATATAAGACAAATCTTAACCACCCATCAACAGGAATAAAATTGAGCGATATCAGAAGCACTGCAGCAATTATAATCCGAATCAGCATCTTTTTCTGTCTTCGACTCAACGTATCCTCACCCCTTATATGTCTCAGGTCAACTTATCTTTATATGTAAATTTCACAGTCATCCTCTACTCTTTTGCAATTTTTTCTGACTTGTTCCATAACTGATTTTGGATCATGTCCATCTTCAAATTCGACATTCATTTTAAGCATCATAAAATTAACTGTTGCCGAAGCCACTCCCGGCGTTTTGCACGCCGCTATCTCCATCTTATTAGCACAGTTGGCGCAGTCCACATCTATCTTGTAAGACTTCTTCATATCAATGACTCCTTATATTACTTATATAGTAAAACAATTAAATAATATTTTAATTGTTTTACTATATAATATGCTGATAAACTGAAATGGTCAATATGTTATTTCAAAGAGTTTCCGTTTGGGATAAAAGAGCTTCCGTTTGGGCAAATACTCTTGTTAATATAGGTAAGATAGTGATACAATAATTTCAAAGGAGGGAAACGCAATGGAGAAAAAACAACTTCCTCACAACCACGGGAATCTTATTGAAGCCCAGCCGGAAAAAATACCGAATACAGAGGATTTTCAGATAGTTGCAGATATTTTCAAGCAGCTATGCGATAGCAGCAGGATACGTATATTCTGGTTCCTGTGTCATTGGGAAGAGTGTGTCATAAACATTGCAGCAGCAATGGATATGACAAGTCCTGCTGTTTCTCACCACCTGCGACTTCTAAAAAACAGCGGTCTTATAATAAGCCGCCGGGACGGAAAAGAAGTGTACTATCGGGCGGCAGATACAAATCAGGCGCAGATGTTACATCACATGGTAGAAAAAATGGTAGAGATAGCTTGTCCAGGCAGCACGAATTCTTTACGGGGTGACTTATGAGAGATAAGTTTAATACCTCCTCCATATCAAGCACGTTATCCTGCGTACCTGACGGCAGTTTTGAAATACTCTGTCACGGTGATTCAAAAGATGTACAACCTGTTGCCCGACTTATAACCGAGACCAACGGAAAGGGGCGTATAGACATATACCCTCTTTTTCCAGGTATACAGCTTATGCGGCATCGCTACTTGGCTGACGATGTCAACTTTCATCATGACTCAGCCGCACATATACTTGAGCTGGATCACTGCCGCTCAGGTCGGGTAGGCTGGGATATGTGCGAAGGTACATCGGTTTATCTGGGACCAGGAGATATATGCATCCACTCTATGGCCAGCTGTTCTGACTCGCACATGTCTCTCCCATTGGGTTATTACGAAGGCATAGCTATTTCAGCAGACCTCCGTGTACTGAAAAGAAGCTGTCCTGATATTCTCATTGAAGGCGGCTTTAACCCTGAAGTACTTTATAACCGGTACTGCATTCCTGAACGTCCTGTTGGCATTCCAGCCAGTCCGAGACTTGACAGTATGTTCTCATATCTTTATGGACTTTCGGGCGCAGAACGCATTCCCTGCTACAAACTCAAAGCTATGGAGTCTCTTCTGTATCTCCAGCATCTGAAGCCTGACGTTGGCGGACTGACTCAGTATGGCTCAAGTCAAACAGCACGTATAAAAGAGATACATGATTTTGCTGCTGAACATCTTGACTGCCGCTTCACAATAGAAGAGCTTGCTAAAAAGTTTCTCATAAACACATCTTCTCTGAAAGCTGTTTTCAAGGCTGTCTACGGAATGCCTATAGCGTCATATTTTAAAGAGATGCGTATAAAAAAGGCCATGTCACTTCTTCTGGATACAGACATGAGTATATCTCAAATTGCAGAGATGGTCGGTTACAGTTCTCAGGGGAAATTTACTCAGGCCTTTAAAGAGGTCTCCACGATGCTCCCAACTGAGTATAGGAAACGATATGCGTCATCTTAAAGCTGCGTTATCCTTTGGAAAATCCCGCTTTAGTCATTTCTCGATAAAAATATTTTAAATCGCGCTCTACCTTTAAACGGTAGAGCGCGATAATTATTTATACGCAATATAAAGTGTTTTTACTTCGACTTTACTTTATTCTTTTAAAGTTCAAACGTAAAAGCACTGTCAGTCCAAGGCAGTGCTGTCGATTAACTACTGCACGGCCATTTAATAGTTCTGAAGGCAATATCAGCGGTCTACAACAGAGCTGTACTCATGGAGGTTAATTCCCTCGTATGCTCCTGTAAATGGAAATACGCTGTCAATATCGTCAACGAGCTCTATGCCAAGTCCTGGCATATCAGGCACTTTAATATACCCTTTTTCCACATAGAACGGTTCTTTCATCTCTCTGTCCAGTCGGCACGTGCCGTTTACCATCGGATATTCCTGTATTTCAAAATTTGGAATTACCGCGTCCAAATGAAGGCAAGCAGCTGTGGATACAGGTCCCAGGGGATTATGCGGAATAACATATACGCCCCGCTGTTCAGCTTCTGCAGCAATTTTTCTTACCGCTATCAGTCCTCCAACAACACACATATCCGGTCTTATATAGCGGACAGCCGTAGTGGTCATAAGAGAATCAAACTCCATTTTTTCATCTTCGCATATTTTTCATAGATCATTAGGTTGCTCTTCCCAAATATAACCTGTCTCCGATATTTGGACTCAAATGCAATACGAGACTTACATTCGCACTTTGTGATTTGTATATTTAGCCAAAATTATGTTGAATTAGGCACCAAATTTTGATATAATTTATATGTATTGCCGTGTAACATCACTCCAGCCCACGGGCTGCATATCCACACGGCAATCAGCAGACAGGATGCTCCGCATCCATGCGAGCTGATTGGTCAGGGGCGATAGCCACATCAGTTGAATTTCCACCCTGAGAGGGAGAGGAAGGAGAGAGAAGAGGATTAAGAAATGACGGGGGTGCATAAAGTGCCGTGGCCGGCACTTTTTGTCGCCTATGCACTGTTCCCGCCGTGAGAACGGAGGAAAGTGTGAAAGCAGACTTAACATCGCGCCGCGATGAGCGGCGGCGGATGATGCTTGAAGGCAACGTATTCAAGGTCATCCCCATTATCGCAATACCTATGATCATCTCAATGCTAATCGACTCCCTTTACAACGTGGCCGACACCTATTTTGTGAGCCAGCTGGGCACGGCCGCCACGGCGGCTGTGGGCGTCAACGACTCGCTGATGCATTTGATGCGCTCCATCGCCATGGGCTTTGGAATGGGCGCCTCCAGCTACATATCAAGGCTCATGGGTGCAAAGCAGGAGGATGAGGCCGGCCGCGTGGCCATAACCACCCTGATAACCTCCATGGGCACGCTCTCCATTATCGCCGTGATCGCCTTCATCTTTGCCGAGCCCATGGTGATGCTGCTGGGCTCCACCGCCTCCTCGGCAAGGTATTCCATGGACTACGCCAGGTTTATCCTCATTTCGGCTCCGTTCACTGCCGGAGAGGTGGGTCTGAGTCACCTGCTCCGATCCGAGGGCAGCACAAAATATTCCATGATCGGCATGGTCTCCGGCTGCGTGATTAACGTGGCACTGGACCCGCTCTTCATATATACATTTAAGATGGAAGTCGCTGGGGCGGCACTGGCCACCTCCATCTCCAAGATGATAAGCTTCTTTGTGCTGCTCACCCCATTTCTTCGCCGCCACACTATGCTGGAGCTCCGGCTCAGAAACTTCACGCCCAAATGGCGCATCTACAAGGAGGTGGCCAAAATGGGCATCCCCGTTTTCCTGCGCTCCAGCATGATGAGCATATCCAGCATTGTAACCAACAACATCGCAGGCTCCTTCAGCGACTCGGCTCTTGCTGCCGTCTCCGTCTCCAACAAGTGCACCCGCCTTGTGGGCGCTGGGATCATGGGCTTCGGCCAGGGCTTTCAGCCTTTGGCGGGCTACTGCTGGGGAGCAAAACGCTACAGCCGCGTCCGCTCCTCCTTCTGGGCCTGCAGCCTTATGGGCGCCGTGGCGGCCATCGTGCTGGGCGCCGCAATGGCCGTCTTTGCCCCGCAGCTTGTGGGTGTCTTCACCTCCCCCAACGACGCGGCTATCATATCCATCGGCACACACATGATCCGCTCCCAGTGCTACACAATGATAGCCCACATCTGGGTCATGATCGCAAACGGCCTGTTCCAGGCGTTGGGCAGGGCGGTTCCCGCCGGCATCCTGGGCCTATCGCGTCAGGCCATATGCCTTATACCCAGCGTCTTTATCCTGTCAAAGCTTTTTGGAGTGAACGGCCTTGCCGTCTCCCAGGCCTGCGCTGATCTCCTTAGCGTCCTTATCGCCCTGCCCATGGTGATAAAGCTGATGAACGAGATAAAATCCCTGCCGGACTCCGAAGGGTCAGCTCCGGAGGAGACCGTGGACGCCACCTAACAGCATACGGCAGGCACCGCGCCGCCGGCCTTTTGAAATCTGAACCGCCCTCTGTCAAAAGGATAGTGAGAAAAATTAAAACTTTTCCAGCCAGCAGCCATGCGCTGCTGGCTGCTTTTTATGCAGCCAAAGATAGCTGGTGCTTTTCCTTTGGCGTCAAGGCACCCAAATAGCGCCGCACCGTCTGATATTGTAATA
>CALWYO010000076.1 GCA_944385785.1 uncultured Oscillospiraceae bacterium
TCACAACAGTTGTGCCGCCGGCTGGAGAAGGCGAAATGAGGAAAGTAGAGATAAGAGCTGCCGGAAAAATAAACGGAGAGTGCGAACTTATATGCGCTTTTGAACCGGTTTTACAGAAGCGAAAGGACTATGAATCACACCCTTCTTTCTCAAAACTGTCGTTAGAGGCGGATACGATTGGAGGTACGCTTGTTATACGCAGAAGACCGTCTGGAGAAACAAATCAGATGTTTATGGCGTTGGCGGCAAACAGGAGTATGCGGTGCATAACAGATCGTGAACGTGGAAATCCATTGGATGTAGGCGAATTCAAAAAGACTTCTCCAGATATGCGGATAAGCTGTGTAATACCGATTGATTTTAACGGCGGGAAGTGTTCGGTAACACTTTCACTGGTTCCGGGCCATACTAAGGAAGATTGTATAGCAGGTGCCAGAAGGATGCTGGAGTATCAAGACGATCAGACCATAAGCAGGATCGGTGCTTCAGCCCTTATGCTAAGCATGAGAATATCCGATATACGGCGAGCTTTGTCGCTGATACGTGAACTTTTGTTTGTGAAGAATGGTTCACGAAGGAGGCAAGGGCTTTTAGAAACAGGAAAATGGAATCGAGAGAGCCTTTGGAAGTATGGCATATCTGGAGACATACCTGTTTTGGCAGTGAAAATTAACAGAGAAGATCAGATCGATCAGGTGCTTGATACTGTACGGGACTATGGATTTCTCTCAGAAAATGGTATTATCTTTGATTTTGCCATAATAACTACTGATGGCGGCGATTACAGAAGCTCACAGCGCACTGCAATACAGGAGCTACTGAGACGGATAGGAAAAGACGGGGCAATTGGTGCACATGGAGGCGTCCACATTGTAGATTCAGGAGACAAGGATTGGGAAGCTGTTGAAGCGATGGCGGATGTTTTCATTGAGATTGACAACCAGACTCCAGAAACAACAAGGCAGAGTGCCCTTCCGCTACCGAGGCAGGAATATGTAAGGGGTAATGAACTTCCGGCTTTTCAGTTCGGAAACAGTGGCGAGTTTATGCTGGCCATTGATGATGTATTGCCGCCGACTGCATGGAGCCATGTACTATCTAATGAGAACTTTGGTTTTCTTGCAACTGAGACTGGGACAGGCTATATGTGGTATAAAAACTCAAGAGAGATGAAAATCAACAGATGGCTGTGTGATCCGCTGACAATCCATGGAACAGAGAAGCTGAAATTGATACGTGGCGAGGAGAGAGTGTCGCTTTTTGCATCAGGCGACGGATACAGAACATTGGTTGAATACGGGTTTGGATGGGCTTCCTGGGAGAGGGAAATAGGAAGTTTGCGGTCAAAAGTAACGGCCTTTGTGCCGGAAAATCTTCCGATACGGGTGCTTATGATTGAGCTCCGCGGAGAAATTGAAGGGTGGCAGGTTGAGTATTATACTGATGTGAGTCTGGGAGGCGATAACAGCCTCTCAAACACGGCGATGGTCTGGCAGGAAGAAGGGACCCTGTGCGCCAGGAATTTAAGCGGTGAATACCGTGACACTGTATTTAGGACTGCCGTATCCAAAGTTCCAGAGAATGTATGCTTTTCCAGGAATGCTGTAATATCAGGAGAATTCGATAATGACATGGCTGGGCCAAAGTGTCTTGCTATGCGCCTTATTCCAGAAAGACAGATGGTTATAGTTTCGGGATGCGCCAGCACAACTCAGCAACGTGATTTTTGCTCTTGGGAGACAGCGCAACAGTCGCTGAAGGAAACAAAGAATTTGTGGCGCAAGAAAGCTATGCCACTTGAGATCAGGACTGGACGCACCGGCTTGGACCAGTATATGAACGGATGGGCTTTATATCAGACTATCGCCTGCAGAATATTAGCCAGGACTTCGCTATACCAAAATGGAGGTGCGATTGGCTTCAGAGACCAGCTTCAGGATGTTTGCGCGGTTATGGCAAGCGACCCGTCGACGGCAGCCAAGCAGATACGCAAAGCATGTGAACATCAGTATGCTGAGGGAGACGTCCAGCACTGGTGGCATCCGGGACCGGCGGGCGACAAAGGCGTCAGGACCAGGTGCTCTGATGATTTGCTTTGGCTGCCGTACGCGCTGTGCAGATATGTTGAACTTACCGGAGATCATGGTATATGCAGAATAACTGCGCCGTACTTGATTTCGCGGCCCTTGGACGATGATGAACATGATAGATATGAACGTCCGGAAATATCTTCAGATAAAGAAACTTTACTAAGTCACGCCGTCAGAGCTGCCGAGATGTTTGTAAGACGGGGCACGGGATCACATGGACTTGCGCTGTTTGGCGGTGGAGACTGGAATGACGGAATGGATAAAGTGGGAATTGAAGGCCGTGGCGAGAGTGTATGGCTTACTCAATTTGGGTCGTTAGTATTAAGCAGACTTGCAGACTTATGCCGACGGCAAGGTGAAGCAGAGACTGCCGGACGGTTTAAGAGGATATCGGAGATGCTGCTGGATGCGGCTCAAAAGGCGTGGAGTGGCGACTGGTTTCTACGAGGGTACTATGACAACGGAAATACCCTCGGCGGTCCCGGAGATGGTGAATGCCAAATAGACTCTATATCTCAGAGTTTTGCCATGTTTGCCGGAGCGGATAGAGAAAAGTGCAGAAAAGCTCTGGACACTGCATACACGAGACTATTTGATGCCGAAAACAGAGTGCTGAAGCTCTTTGAACCGCCGTTTGACAACGGGGACGGCGAACCGGGATATATAAAGGGATATGCGCCCGGCTTTAGGGAAAACGGGGGCCAATACACTCACGGAGCCATATGGCTTGCGATGGCAATGATAAAGTCTGGAGATTTTCAGAGGGGTGCAGAGCTTTTGGAAGCTCTTGCGCCAGGAGAGAGAGAACTGTCCAGATATAAAGTCGAGCCATATGTAATAGCAGCAGATGTTTACTCGGCTAAAGGACATGTAGGGCGCGGCGGTTGGACCTGGTATACGGGCTCAGCAGGATGGTATTATAGAGCGGTGACTGAAGAGCTGCTGGGACTTCGCGTACGTGACGGGAGACTGCATATTGAGCCGGCCATGCCATGGCAATGGGGAGAATGCAGGATAAAGTATAACGGCGCCATGGAACCGCTTGACATAGTAATAAAGCCGGTAACAGGGGGCTACGATGTAACGGTTAATGGAAAAGAGTATGACCAAAATGGATATTTAATGAAGATTTACAATAAATTTGTTTCCACTTCAGGAAATGTGTAGTATAATGTCTAACACGTAAAAATGATTTGTGCAGACCTTTTGGCTGCATCGGAGGTGTTTTCGTGCAGAAAGTTTATAATAAACAGATAATGCGCGGAGTGAACCTGACATGTGTTAAGGCTGAAAAATTTAAAACTGGCTGTCTCTCAATAACGCTGATGACGCAATTGGACAAAAAAACTGCAGCTATGAACGCCATGCTTCCAAACGTGCTCAGACGGGGGACAGCCAGACTCCCCGATATGGAGAGTATCGCGGCGGAGCTGGACAATATGTATGGCGTCCGTATTGAACCTGCTCTCAGGAAGAAAGGGGAGATACAGTGTATCGGCTTTTATGCTGATTTTCCAGACGATGCGTTTTTACCGCATGGCAAGAACATCCTGGAAAAAACTGCTGATTTGATAGGCGAAATGCTGCTTCAACCTGCTACCAGCGGAGGAAGGCTGAAGGCTGAGTATGTTGACAGCGAGAGGGAAAACCTGATAAGCGATATAAAGGCCGAGATAAACGACAAACGAGTCTATGCGTCTATGCGTCTTACTGAGATGATGTTTAAGGGTGAACGCTATGGAGTCAGCAGACTTGGTTCTCTCCATGATGCTGGTAAGATAACCGTCCATTCACTGACGCGCCATTATAAAGAACTTATATCTACAGCTGCTATCCAGGTGTTCTATTGCGGGGCCGCTGATCCGGAGTATGTTGAACAGATAGTCAGAGGCTCTCTGTCGACTTTGCCAAGGACAGACGTTTCAGATATGCCTTCTACGGAAGTCTCAACTGAAGAGTGGACCGCGCCGGTTAAGTATCTTACTGAGAAGATGGATGTGACGCAAGGCAAATTAGTCATGGGGTATAGACTCGGTGAGGCGATGCGTCAGCCTGACCACGCTGCGCTGATGGTGTTTAACGCGGTTTTTGGGGGCGCAGTTACGTCAAAACTTTTTATGAACGTCCGAGAAAGACTTTCCCTCTGTTATTACGCAAGTTCAGGTGTTGACAGACTTAAAGGCATTATGAAGGTGTCGTCCGGTATTGAATTTTCAAAATATAATGAGGCCCTTTCTGAGATTCAACGACAACTTGAGTCTGTTAAAAACGGAGAGATACTTCCTCTTGAGATGGAAGGCGCAAAAAAAGCCGTTATCACGGCTATCTATTCCGCTCTTGATGAGCCAGGAGGATTGGAGAGCTTGTATCTCGACAAAAGTATATTGGGACTTCCCGTCGATCCGTCTGATCTGGCTCCGATGGTGTCGGAAGTGACTGTGGATCAGGTGGCAAAGATAGCAAGCTGTGCTAAGCTGGACAGCGTATATTTTCTTACCGGGGAGGATGATGATGCTTAGACTTTTTGAATATGGAAAGATAGGCGAATGCGCGTGGCGAGATGAGCTTCCAAATGGCCTGAGGATGTGCGTTGTTCCAAAGCCTGGATATAGAAAGAAGATGGCTTTCTTTGCAACTAACTATGGCGGGGCAGACAGGAAGTTTATGCTTGCAGACGATTGGATAGAGACACCTGCCGGTGTGGCGCACTTTTTAGAACATAAGATGTTCGACGTCGAGGACAGTGAAAATGCGTTAACTACGCTCTCTGGCAGAGGCGCAGCTGCCAACGCATTTACAGCGTCGAATATGACTGCGTACCATTTTGAATGTACGGATATGTTCTACGAAAACCTGGAATTGCTTTTAAAATTTGTTTCCACACCGTATTTTACAAAAGACAGTGTAGAAAAAGAGCAGGGTATAATCGCCCAGGAAATAAAAATGGTGGAAGATGAACCCGATTACGCAGTGTATTACGGCTTAATCAGAAGCCTCTATAATTCCAACCCTGTGAGAGACCCAGTCGCCGGCTCGGTGGAGAGCATAAAATCTATAGATCCAGATTTACTTTACAATTGCCATAGGGTATTTTATACACCTTCCAATATGGTGCTTGTTACGGTAGGCGATGTAGACCCTGTAAAAATACGTGATCTCGCTTTGAATATTCTTCCTGAGTACAACTTTCCCCCAGCTAAACGTGACTATGGAGATTCAGAGGATGATCAGCCAAATACACTGCATTTTGAGAAAGAAATGGAAGTGGGGGCGCCGATTTTTCTGGCAGGAGCCAAGACAAAAGCCGGTCTCAGCGGAGAAGACATGTTGAGATTTGAGCTTACAGCTTCTCTGGCGCTGAGTGTCCTTATGGGAAGAGGCTCGCCGCTGTACAGTCAGATGTATTCTGAAGGGTTGGTTAACGATACATTTTATTACGATTTTGAATCTACAGCTGGGGTTTCATTTCTGTCGTTTGGCGGTGAGAGCCAAAACCCTGAACAGGTCTGCCTTAGAGTGCTGGATGAGGCGGAGCGACTTGTAACATCGGGTGTGGAGCAGAAATTTTTTGCAAGACGGCAGAGAGCGGCGTATGGACATGAAATAAGGGGATTAAATTCCTTTGATAACATATGCTATAATGTTGCCGTAGCCGGCTTTAACAGGTACGATTATTTTAAAACTATTGACGTACTTGAGAGCATAACTGCAGAAGATGTACGGAGATTTCTGGCAAAGTATCTCCGTCCAGAACTTCTGGCGATTTCAACTGTTAGATGTGTGAGAGGTGAGAGAGATGTCTAAGGCTGCAATATCCTTCCCCATGCTGGGAGATTTTTCGATTAATCCGTCCAACTATATCAGTATTGGCGGATTCAGAGTATACTGGTATGGGATAATAATTGCTTTTGGGTTTTTGTTAGCTGTTATTTATGCGTCAAAAAGGGCAAAACAGTTTGGATTTACACCTGACAATATACTGGACGTGATACTGCTGGGAGTTCCGCTGGGGATAATCTGCGGAAGGCTCTATTATGTGATTTTCTATTGGAAATTGTACCAGAACGATCTATCCAGAATCTTCGATATAAGGGACGGCGGATTAGGCATGTACGGCGTGCTTTTTGGGGCAATTCTGGCGCTTCTGATATATTCAAAACATAAAAAGCTCAGCATTCTGGCGTTCCTTGACCTTGTGAGCATTGGTTTTCTCATAGGGCAGTTTGTTGGACGTTGGGGGAACTTTATAAACAGAGAAGCCTATGGCTACGAGACAGATATATTCTGCCGTATGTGACTTACTTTAGACGGAGAAACCATATATGTACATCCCACATTCCTATATGAGTCGCTCTGGAACTTTGCAGGGTTTATTCTTATACATTTTCTCTCTAAAAAGAGAAAATATGATGGCCAGGTTTTCCTTATGTACTTAGGATGGTACGGACTTGGACGCATGTTTATCGAGGGACTGCGTACAGACAGTCTGTACCTGTTCAACACCGGCATCCGCGTTTCTCAGCTGGTCGCCGCGATTTCTCTGATTGTATCTCTGGCTTTGCTGCTGTATAATAAATTTAGAGTACAGCATAACCCCATGGACCTGTTTGTTAATCGGAAATTAGCTCAGGAGGCGGCAGCTTCGGTTGTCGGCATAGAGAGACCGGCAGAACAGGATGAGGAGAGCGCCTCTGTAGAAGAGACAGCAGAATCAGATAACGAACAGTTTACTGAAACAGATGCTGAAGAACATATGAGCGGAGCTGATGAAAGCGACGATCAAAAGAAACCGTGCGACAGCACCGACGAAGAGACCGCTGACGATGAAAACGGGAATATTTCTGGTTAAATGAGAAGTTAAGGAGGAAATTAAAATGGCAGGATTTGATTTTAACGAATTCAAAAAGAAAGCTGTGGAAACGGCAGGCAATATTGCAGACAAATCTGCTGAAGTAGCCAGGATGGTAGCTGAAAAAGCAGAGTTTCTTGCAAGAAAGGCGAAACTTAAGGCGGATATTGCCGGAGAGAGGAGCTCCCTGCGCCGTAAGTACCAGGAGCTGGGTAAACTTTATTACAATAAGTATAAAGGGAGCTTAGATCCCGACTTTGCCCAGACAGAGGCGGAAATTGAACTCTCTATGGAGAAAATTGCCGCAAAGCAGGAGGAGCTTGAGACATTGAGAGCTGAGGCGGAAGCGGTGCATATAGACATCGACGAAGAGCCGGATATACAGGTGGACGTTGAAGAAGAGGAAGATGAGGCGGACGATGAGCCTGCCGGCGACCAGGAGACGGGCGAGGCAGAGGAGACTGCCGATGACGGTGAGACAGACGATAAGTGAGAGTCTGTTAAATATTTTCTTTTGAAATAATTTAGAAATGGCGCGGCTGCAAGCCGCGCCATTTTTGTCAAGTTCGAATTTTTCGGCATTTATGTATGGAGAACAAAAGAACATTGAAAAAATGTTCGCAATTTAGTGAACTTTTTGGGAAAATTTCTGCTTTTAATATTGAAATATCGACGAACAGGATATAAAATACATAAGAAGGTTATTGGAGGTGCGAGATGCTGAATATTGTTCTTGTGGAACCGGAAATTCCTATGAATACTGGTAATATTGCCAGAACGTGCGCTGCCACCAGGAGCAAGCTGCATCTTGTAAAACCGTTGGGATTTGATATATCTGACAGAGCAGTTAAAAGAGCGGGACTGGACTACTGGCCTATGGTGGATATTACAGTTTATGAGAGCCTGGATGAGTTTTTGTCGCTGCATGGAAGCGAAGATCTTTGGCTTACGACGACAAAAGCGCCCAAACAGTATACTGACGCCCATTTTGATGATGACTGCTGGATACTGTTCGGAAAAGAGACTGCCGGCCTTCCGCAGTTTCTCAGAGAGCGGTACCGCGACAGGTGCATCAGATTGCCAATGCGGGAAGGCGCCAGAAGCCTGAACCTCGCCAATACAGTTGCGGTAATCTGTTATGAGGCGTTACGCCAACAGGGATTTCCGGAGCTTATAGGGACTGGCGAAATGGCGGGGAGCCGCATGAATCCGCAGGATACCATATCAAAATGTTTTACCAGTTTAGAAAGCCAAAAGTAAGTATCAAATAAAAGGAGAATGAACGATGAATTATAACAAGAAATCTGTTCGAGACATCGATGTGTCTGGCAAAAAAGTGCTGCTGCGCTGCGACTTTAACGTCCCTCTCAAAGGCGGAGTAATTACCAGCGACAAGAGAATAGTAGCTGCTTTACCAACTATAAAATACCTCCTTGAAAATAATGCAGCTGTTATCGCATGCTCTCATATGGGTAAGCCCAAGGGAGAATTTGATCCCGCCTTTTCACTTGAAGTAGTTGCAAAACGTCTTACCGAGCTTCTTGGACAGGAAGTTAAGATGGCAAAGGACGTTGTTGGCGACAGCGCAATGTCCATGGCAAAGGATCTTAAGCCAGGCGAGATCATGCTCCTGGAAAACCTGCGTTTCGACAAGGGCGAGACAAAGAACGACCCTGAGTTTGCCAAGAAACTGGCATCCATGGCTGATATCTATGTTTCTGACGCATTTGGCACGGTGCACAGAGCCCATGCATCAACTGCTGGTGTAGCGAATTACCTTCCTGCCGTGTGCGGTTTCCTTATTGAGAAAGAACTTGGAATTATGGGTAAGGCTTTGGCAGACCCAGAGAGACCGTTTGTTGCAATCCTCGGCGGGGCGAAAGTCTCTGATAAGCTGAACGTTATTTCCAACCTTCTGGAGAAAGTCGACACTCTGATTATCGGCGGAGGAATGGCTTATACATTTATGGCTGCCAAAGGCTGGAGCATCGGAAAGTCCCTGTTCGACTCCGAGAAGATTGATTACTGCAAAGAGATGATGGAAAAGGCTGAAAAGAATGGAGTAAAGCTGCTTCTGCCTGAGGATACTATTGTTGCGGCTGGATTCCCAGATCCTATCGATGCGGATATAGAGGTGAAAAACGTACTGTCCACTGAGATACCTGATGATATGATGGGCCTTGACATTGGAGAGAAAACCCGGGAGATTTTTGCCGCTGCTGCCAGGGATGCAAAGACAGTGGTGTGGAATGGTCCTATGGGCGTTTTTGAAAATCCAACCCTTGCTGCTGGTACTATTGCCGTTGCTAAAGCCCTTGCTGAGAGTGATGCTGTTACTATCGTGGGAGGTGGCGATTCGGCAGCCGCTTGCGAACAGCTTGGATTTGCTGATAAGATAACTCATATTTCCACCGGTGGTGGAGCTTCTCTTGAATTCCTTGAGGGTAAGGAACTTCCAGGCGTAGCATGCCTGCTGGATAAATAATTAAGAGGTGTCGTTTGGATGAATAGAAAATATCGCAAGACAGTTATTGCGGGTAACTGGAAAATGAATATGAAGCCATCGGATGTGAAACCTTTCGCCGATGAACTTAAAAGTATAG
>CALWYO010000077.1 GCA_944385785.1 uncultured Oscillospiraceae bacterium
GTATCGTCAACGAAAAAAGCGCGGTTACAGTTTTGAAATATGTAGCCCAAATCGTGTTTGAATAAAAGCGCAAGAAAATCTTTACTGTCTCCCCAGAATATGAAGTAATCGATTATTAAATTTTCCGGTACTGGTTTTGAGGCAGTGAGCATGTTGTGATATTTTTGAAACAGTCTGCGGATTAGATAGATTAGAATGTCGTCTTTCTTCTGAAAATTGGTATAAAATGTCTGCCTGGATAATCCGGCATACTCCGTTATATCAGAGATCGAAATATCACTGTAGTGCCGGCGCATCATGAGCTCAAGCAGAGAACTGGCCAGAGCGTTTTTTGATCTGACAGCCATCGGGTTTTCTCTCTTCTGTGTAAGCAAATCCTGTCGCCTCCATCTAAATTTGGCCCATATTCCGACTGTCCTATTTTACCATTGTTTAGCTTGGTTTACAAGGTCCGCCGATATTAGGGCTATTCTTACTGAATAGTATTTTAACGCCGGTTATCACAAGAAATATGCCGAAAAATTTCCTTAAAATTTTAGGATCTATAGAAGTTGCTGCCATAGATGAAACAATAGATAAAATTATGCCAGGTATCGCACCCCAAAGAAACGTGGAAAAGTCAACGAGCTTGTTACGTATATGAAATATAAGAGAGGCAGCTGCTGTAGGGATAAAGTAAATTAGATTTATACCCTGCGCTTGAGTCTGGTCCAATGAGGCAATGTGCGACATATACACAAGAAGAATAGAACCGCCGCCAAGTCCAAAGCCAGATAATATGCCGCATATGGCACCGGCAAAGATATCTATAGTAAATCTCATATCAGAGAACGTATCCCTCCATAAATCATGAATATCGCAAAGGCCTTTCTTAGAAATGCAGCAGGTACATTTTTAAATAACATACCACCGGTAAGGCCACCCACAAGACCGCCGATCAGGTATGGAAGTGCTGAAAATAAAGAGACCTGAGCCTTCATTATATAAATAAACGAAGAACATATACACATTGGGAGAGCTATTGCAATACTTGTTGCGAATACGCTTTTTTCCTCCAAGATTGAATATGAACGAAGAAGAGGGACTATTATCATTCCGCCGCCGCCACCAAAAAAACCGTTGACTATGCCGGCAGCTGCACCTGCCAGTGAGATTTTAAACTTAGGTGATTTGATTATTTCCACAGTTTCACATATCCTTTATCATTCATTTGCTTCAGTAACATTAAACCAAACGGAAAAAAGACCATTCCAACTATCCCAGATAATTTGAATCCGGAGTACATTGCGAGTAATGCAGCTGCGGGATCAATTCCAAACTGTCCGGCAACGAGTTTTGGCTCGAGACAGTTTCGTACGATAGTTACTATAAGGTATGTTATAAGAAGTCCAAAGGCATCGGCTGTTCTATTGCCAATCAAAAGAACAGTAGCCCATGGAATCAGGACTGTGCCTGTACCAAATACGGGAAGTGCGTCTATAATAGCAGTGAGAACTGCGATAATTCCAGCATGTCTGAATCCCAGTATAATAAAAGCTACTGTTAACTCGGCGAATGTAATGCATAGAAGCGTAAGCTGTGCTTTTATCCATTTTCCAAAACCTGAGAGCAGATCTCTTTTTATATTTCTGCATATATTTTGAAAGCGCGAGGGTATCTGCTTTTTTATAAAGCCACGGATAGCAGGGTAACTTCGGCTTATAAAAAAAGAACCGATTGAATAAGTGGCAAAAAATAACATCATTTTTGGTGTCTTTCCCAAAAAACCTGAGACAATACCAAGAGCCTTTGATGACAGTTCGGCTGGAAGATCAGAAACTTTCCTGTATATTCCGTCTATAGCTGAAGATATATATTCACGTATGCCGTCGGGCGAGCGGGAGATGAATGAATCAATTGTCCTTTCAACTCTAGCCATTATATCTGGTAAGCCGGAGAAAAATTGCGGCAGGCTGTCAATAAGGTCAATAGCCTCATATATAATTCTGGATATAAATAGAGTACAGAACCCAATAATAGACAATATCAGGAATAACACGCATATGGCAGAACATATCCATCGTTTGCCACCCAGACGTTTTGAACAATGTACGACAACAGGCTCTATAAGCCATGCAGTAAAGAAGGCCAAAATGAAAGGGAGAATACATGGAAGCAGGTATTTTATAAATAGAAGTATTGCCGCTATGGCTACAACAAGCGTGAGGGCTGTCTTTAGAAAACGTTTTTGTCCGATTGAATCCAAAATAGCCTCTCCCCCTAATACATGACACCTGTATAAAGGGCCAATGTGGTCGTAATAGATATCATTTTTATACGAAGATATGCAAAATTCTACATTTATGTGCGAATAAGTTGTTGCGTGGTAAGTGTTGCTGTGATAATATATTTAATTAGTGTAGCTGAATTTTTGAGGCTGCCGCGCCCAGGATGAAAGTATTTTTTGCTTTGCGTACTGGGGATATACGTTGTTTGGGATGGTAGATATATATGGTAAATGTGGCCATACTAGGTTTTGGGACAGTGGGCTCTGGAGTAGCAGAAGTGATGGAGGAAAATGCTGTAAGCATTGCCCATAATGCCATGGAAGATATAAGAGTAAAACGCATAGTTGATGTGCGGGATTTTCCAGGTAGTCCTTTTTCCGAAATAATAACTAAAGATTTTTCACTGGTTGAGAAAGATCCGGATATTAAAGTTGTAGTGGAAACCATAGGTGGAGTCGGAGTTGCTTACGACTACACTAAACGTAGTCTGCTTGCAGGAAAAAGCGTAGTGACTTCAAATAAAGAACTTGTTGCTACATACGGACATGAACTGCTATCTATTGCAAAAGAAAGAAATGTGAATTATCTTTTTGAAGCCAGTGTAGGCGGCGGTATACCAATAATACGGCCAATTACACAGTGCCTTACTGCCAACGAACTTGACGAAGTATATGGCATATTAAATGGTACTACGAATTATATACTGTCTCAGATGATCCAGGGTAATGTTACGTTTGAAGAAGTACTTAAAGAGGCTCAGCGATTAGGTTATGCAGAGGCTGATCCAACGGCAGACATTGAAGGATATGATGCCGCCAGAAAAATATGTATATTGGCTGATTTATGCTTTGGAAAGAGCGTTGATCCCAACGAAATCAGCGTAAGTGGTATCCGAAGCGTAACGGCTGAAGACGTGGAATATGCCAGGCGTCTTGGCTATAAGATTAAACTTTTAGGGCGCGCTTACAGGCTTGATGGTGAACATATTACTGCTTATGTATCACCTCACCTAATAAGCAAAACAAGCCTTCTGTCAAATGTAGATGGAGTTATGAACGGCATAGTAGTTCACGGCAATGCACTTGGAGAGGCGATGTTCTATGGCGCAGGCGCAGGAAAACGGCCTACGGCAAGTGCGGTTGTTGCCGATGTTATTGATGCGGTTAAACATATGCAGGCAAGAAAATATATTGGTTGGGATGAAAGCGAGGATGGCTACGTGGTGAATGCCGCCGATATAAAGATGCGCTGGTATGTACGTACAGGTTCAGGACTCGAGGATATCGGAAAAGCGTTTGGAAACGTCAGATTAATCAGTTATCCAGGCGACTATCCTGGCGCCGGACCTGACGAATATGCCTTTGCTACGGAACCTATAACTGGTCGGGAATTGGAGAGGATACTCTCTGGTATGGATGTGAGGTCCATGTTCCGTATCTTAGATTGAGCATATCATGGCGTAGGGAGAATCCCTCATAATTCAGTAGTATTGGAGGATCGCCAAAATGGCACTCATTGTTCAGAAATTCGGAGGTAGTTCTGTCGCCGATGTGGAAAAAGTCCGGCGCGTGGCAGGAATTATTGCAGATACATATAAAGAAGGAAACGACGTAGTTGTCGTCCTATCGGCCCAGGGAAAAACTACAGATGGTCTTATTGCTAAGGCGTATGAATATAATCCAAAACCTTCAAAGAGAGAATTGGATATGCTATTGACGACAGGCGAGCAGCAATCTGTAGCTCTTTGCGCTATGGTTTTGGAAACTATGGGGATACCAGCGATATCTCTTGCCAGCTGGCAAATAGATTTTAAAACGAACTCCACCTATGGAAACGCTCGAATTAAAAGTGTTGGCTCTGAACGTATACGCAGGGAGCTTGACGCCAGGAGAGTAGTACTTGTCACTGGATTCCAGGGTATAAATAAATACGATGATTATACGACCCTTGGCAGGGGCGGCTCAGATACATCAGCAGTCGCAATCGCGGCTGCCATGCACGCAGATCTTTGCCAGATATATACCGATGTAGACGGGGTATATACCGCTGATCCAAATAAGGTAAAGGGAGCAAAGAAACTGGAGGAAATTACCTTTGACGAGATGCTGGAACTTGCTTCAATGGGAGCGAAGGTCCTTCACAACCGTTCAGTGGAACTGGCAAAAAGATACAACGTGGATCTGGAAGTGCTCTCAAGCTATGAGCGGTTGCCAGGGACAAAAGTCAGGGAGGTAAAAAAAATGGAACAGGCACAGGTTAGCGGTGTAGCAAAAGATATTAATTTGGCCCGTATTGCCCTGGTGGGCATAAAAGATGAACCAGGTATCGCATTTAAAATCTTTAGAATACTTGCAAATGAAAAGATTAATGTTGACATTATAATTCAGTCCATTGGACGTGATGGCGCTCAGGATATCAGCTTTACAGTGAGTAAGAATGATGTTGAAACTGCAGCGGAGGCGTTGAGACAGTATCAAAACGTGCTGGGATACACAAGTCTTAGTGTTGATACCCATGTTGCCAAGGTCAGTGTTGTCGGCGCAGGAATGCTCATGACATCCGGCCTTGCGGTTATGATGTTTGACGCTTTGGCATCAAAAAAGATCAATATACAGATGATATCTACAAGCGAGATAAAGATATCTGTCCTCGTCAATGAGGAGGATGCAGATAAGGCTGTACAGGCTATACATGACAAGTTTTTTGGCGAATAATCTAACGTGTTTTATCAAAGGCGGCTATTTTGAAAATAGTCGCCTTTTTTTCGTGGGATTTCAAAGAGTTTTGCGTATTATTTTAAGAGAGGTGAGAGTGTGGAAGACTGGAAAATGGTAGACGCCATCAGGGAAAACCAGGAGAGTGGGATTGAGACCTTGAAACGTCAATATGATAGCATGATCAAATATGTTATGGCACCCATACTCTCGGATAGTAGAGATATAGAAGAATGTCTGGCTGATGTGTATATAAAGCTGTGGCAAAATATTGATCAATTTGATCCGCGGAAAGGAAGCCTTAAAAATTGGATATCAGTTATTGCAAGAAACACTGCGATAACTATAGCCAGGAAGAATGCGCGAAAAGAAATGGAACTTAAGGATACATATCCATCAAAAGACACTCCTGAGGATAACGCGTTAAAAGAAAGCGAGATTTCAGAATTGAGACGCGCTATTAACAGCTTGCGGGAGACTGATAGGCAACTTGTATATAGACGCTATTTTTATATGCAGGGTATACCGCAGATAGCAGCAGAATTAGGTATGACGGAAAGGGCCGTGGAAGGCAGACTCTACAGAATCCGCCGCAAGCTGAAAAACTTTTTGGGAGGTGAAGGCGTTGAAAGAGGCAGATAAGAGCCAACAGGAGCAGAAACTTGAAAAACTGTTTGAAGACAGCTCGGCGTTTGAGATGGTAAGTGGAGACTCAGTGTCGATAGACCCCTGGAGACGACCGATATATTCCATACTTTGGGGCTTTGCTCTGACTATGGTGACGTTTAACTTCTGGTATCTTGACTTCTTATTTCCAACTGCTGGAACGGCGCTGATGTTAGCTGGCTTTTCTTCCCTGCGAGAACAGAATAAGTATTTTAAATTTGCATGGTATACTACTGTTTTCAGATCATTATTGTATATCCTTACTATGTGCATAGTTGCATCGCCGTTAAATGTGAAGATAGAGGAGGGGTATGCAGACTTATGGTATGTTTTCGAACTTTTCATGTCTTTTATAATACCGCTACAACTTTTGATATTTAGAGCGGGGATTAATACCGTGTACAGGGAAAACGGAATAGAGCGCGATAGAGACCCGCTGCTGTGGACAACAGTGTGGTATTCATGTGTACTTGTTTTGGCGATTTTTCAATTGCAGATACATGTTATTATTGGTGTGATATTTATCATATTGTTTATTGCAACGCTTGTATCACTGTCAAAAGTAGCCAGACATATGTCCGCTGCCGGATTTGCCCTTAGACCTGCAAGAGTCCGCTTGAGCAGATGGATGCTGGTGACAATATATATTGTAATAGCTACTCTTTCAATTTTTGGTGTTGTATTGATAACAGGCCATTCTCTGCCGGAAATTTATAAAATTGAGCAGTCAGTCGATACTGCGGTGAGCCAGAGACTTGCAGATATGGGATTTCCGGACCATATATTATCAGATATACCGAAAGAGCAGCTAAGCTTGATTGGAAATCCAGTATCGTTAGAGTATGAGGAATACACTGAAGAATTTGACAATGGCGATAAGCTGCATATGGAAACAGTTTATGTGGAAGATGACAGCAGACAGATTTATATTATTCAGTATTTCACATGGCTTGAAGGAGCTCCGCGCTGGTCAGATGGATTATATGTATGGTTTTCTGACTCAAATATACAGGACTTTACTTATGTTGGGTCGGGGCTTTTGTTTGAAAGAGACGGTGAACTGTATTCTGCCCCTGTGCCGGATCTGGAGTATGGTTACCTTGATGAAAAGCCGCAGAATATATCAGTTTGCGGTACGGTCAGATACCCCTTTGGAGCGGAGGAGAGAAGGGGATATGTTATGACGTCGGTGCGTTATGATGAAAATATTGGAATAATGGCGGCTTGCCTCGATTACTATCACCCTGAGCATCCTGAACTTGTTTATTCAGAAAGGGGAATCTCCGCCATGAACGGGCTCTTTGTAGATGGTTTCTGCCAGAATTATTCCACATATTATATTTATTCAGGCCCGTATAACGAATCGTATTAACGAAAAGACAAGAGCTGCGGTTGTCGCCGCAGCTCTTGTTATACAGCTATATAAGTTATATTTGCAGACCAAGATAATTAATCAGATTACCTGACAGGATTTTCTGTTTTGCAGTTTCGGAAAGAGGCAACGACAGGAACCTGTCCAGTTCCTCTTTTGGACTCCACATGGGAAAGTCACTGCCAAAAAATACGCGATCTTCTCCATAAAGCTCAAACATTTCGACAATTCGTTCGTCAGTCATAGCATAGAAACTGGAAGAGCAATCCACCATTACATTTGTTTGGGGTACGTACTTTGCCGCCTCATTCCACTCGTTCCAACCGCCAAAGTGGGCGCATATCATGCGAAGATCTGGAAAAAGCTCAAGGAGTTTAGGAATCAGATGGGGGTTTGAAAATTCAAAACGTGGGTCTCCTGTATGAAATAGTATTGGTATCTTATTTGCTTGGCAATATGTGTACAGAGGCCACATGCGCCGGTCATCTAAGGCGAATTGCTGAAAGTCTGGATGGAGTTTCACACCGTGAAGGCCCATAGAGAGTACTCTGTCCAGCTCTTTTTCTGAATCTTTATAATCTGGATGGCAAGTAGCAAAACCAATAAATTTCCCAGGATGTTCATTTACGGTGCGGATTATAAAGTTATTTATACTCTCTACCTGCAGTGGCGTAGTAGCAACAGAGTGAATAAGAAATTTATCTATGCCGGCTTCTTCACCACATGCAATAAGTCTGGAAACAGAGCCTCCCTGGCATGTCATATCAAGATCGTAAAAATCTCCTATACTTTTTGAGGCTTTTTCCGCTATTTTATCAGGGTATACGTGTGCGTGTGAATCTATGACCATCTTTTGTTTTTCACTTCCGATCATGTATTGCTGGATAATAATATGCCATATTTATTTTGTTTTTTCAAGTCATATGAGTATTGCTGGAGGTGCGAAAGAGAAATTATAAATCCTTAATAAAACATTTAATATTTGGGATGTTGAATTTACAGTCAAAAAAGGTTATTCTATTCTAATAGCATAATTTAAGCATGATTTTGTCGGAGGCGGGTATGAAGAAAAAACAAACAGATAGTAACATAGATAATTTAAAGCTGTCTGAACGTATTTTAAGGATGATCCGAAGAGACTGGAAAACTGTGCCAAATATGTTGAGCTATTTTAGACTATTGCTGATACCGGTCTTTATTGTGCTATACATTCATTATAAAAATTATACTGCAGCCGCAGCCATTATACTTTTGTCAGGGTTAACAGATGTGGCAGATGGGTTTATAGCAAGGAAATTTAATATGGTTTCTGATTTGGGCAAGGCTTTAGATCCTCTGGCAGATAAACTAACTCAACTGGCTATATTTATCTGTTTGGGTGAGCGATATAGACTTATAATACTGTTTGTTTGCATTCTCGCCATAAAAGAGATAGCTATGATGCTTATGGGAATGCTCATAATGAAACGTACAGGACAGGTAAACAGTGCCAAGTGGTATGGAAAAATGACAACCTTTGTCACAGAAGCTACTGCGCTTATACTTGTTTTTGTACCGGATATTTCATCAATAATTGCCGATATTCTGATTCTTGTAAGCATGACATGTGTACTGTTTTCTTTTGTCATGTACTTGAGAAGATATATAGATATTTTAAATAGTACAGATGGTAAGAAGGAGCAGAAGTGATGGATAAACGGGTTCTAATGATAGTAAATCCTCGAGCGGGAAAAATGAAAATTCGGAATTCACTCTATGGAGCAATAGAAAAACTCTGTTCTGCCGGATATGAACCCACAGTTGTTATGACCCAATATAACGGACATGCTTCTGAACTTTCAATGAGGGCCAAAGAGTATGATTTGGTTATATGCACCGGCGGAGATGGTACCTTAAATCAAGTAATTAATGGTATTATTGATAGCATGGCGACGTGCCCATTAGGGTATATACCGTTAGGTAGTACAAATGATTTTGCAGGGAGTCTTGGTATACCAAATAATGTAGACAGTGCGATTGATATCATACTTTCTGGTAGAGAAACAAAATTGGATGTAGCCAGTTTTAATGGAAGATATTTTCTTGATACAGCCATGTTTGGAGCGTTTTCCAGAGCCTCATATGATACTCCACAGGATATGAAGAACCAGCTGGGATTTCTGGCATATATACTTGAAGGAATCAAAGATTTGCCATCAATCAGAACTTTTAATATGGAGGTCTGTGTTGACGGCGAGGATGTGAGCGGTGAATATATGCTTTGTGCCATAAGCAACTCAAATACTTTGGGTGGAATAATACCGCTTGATAAGACAAGAGTTGATATACGAGACGGTCAGTTTGAACTTATAATGGCTGCAAAACCTCAAAGTGCACTTGAATTGCGTAATATGATCCGTTCACTTAGATTAAAGGATTTTGCATGTAACGGCATCGTATTTCGAAGCGGTGCCAACATGAGCATACGATGTGCAGATAGCAGCCCGTGGACAATTGACGGCGAAAAAGAGATCTGGGATGGCCATGCCGATATTCAGGTTATACCGGGTGCGGTAAGTTTTATGCTGCCTGATGGACTACATGACTCTAAAGAGATAGCCGGAGGCAATTGATGTTGAAGAAGGTAAAAGAAATAAGGAATAAAAAAGCCGTAAAGATATGCGGTTGGATTAGCCTGCCGCTGTTTGCTTTTTTCTGCCTGTTTGTTTTAGATTATTTTAATTTCTACCACTATTCAGGGCTTTCCTCATTAGTGGATTTTATTATAAACCATCCAGGACCATTTTCTTTTGAGGTAATGTTAATATTGGGAATAATGGCAGTGCTTCTTCTTCTATGCAGAAAAGCGTGGATTGCCGGTGGGATATTAGGTTTTTTTTCACTTCTTTTTGCGTTTATTAACTACCTTAAAATTGCACTGAATGGAGATAATTTTTATCCGCAGGATATAACCATGGTGGATGATGCAGGGGAGATAGTTTCGTTTATTACTGTTCCTCTGCCTCTATGGTTTTATATTGCTGCGGTGTTTATGATTTTGTGCGTAGTCGCGTATGCCGCTTTTAATGTGGAGATACCTCTGAAATGGACGTTTAGGTTGCCTGCTGCAGCGGCTTTAGTAATTATTACCCTTGTCGCTTTTACGCCATCAAATGCGGAAAATGTCATTGGCGCATTTGGCATGAGCTATGTCGATACAATTCTGCAATCGTCAAATTATCGTGCTAATGGTTTTTTGGGAGCGTTTACTTTAAATATTCTTAAGATGCAGGTACAGGAACCGGAAGGATATTCAGAGGAGACAATTGATGGAATAATTGGTGAATACGAAGCTTCTCCAAGAAGCGGAGAAGAAAATTTTGACGTTATTGTCGTATTGAGCGAGGCGTTTTTTGATGCACGGGAGCTGCCTGGGGTAACATTTTCGGAAAATCCGCTCACTGAATATGACGAGCTTATAAGCCGCGAGAATTGTTACAGTGGCAAGTTATACTCTACAGCGCTTGGTGGGGGTACAGTGAGACCGGAATTTGAGATGCTCACTGGTCTTTCTACAGATTATATGATTTCAGGTTCAAGTCCATGGGAATATGTCACTAAAGACATGGAGTCATATGTGTCAGAGTATCGTGATTCCGGATATAGGACAATAGCTATTCACCCATATGATAAAAAATTCTACTCGAGGAGCCAGGCCTATGAATATGTAGGATTCCAGGAATTCTATGGACAAGATGAGCTTAGCGAACAGTTCCAATTGCAGTACAAACGCGGATATGTGACCGACTCATCTACACTGAGGGCTATGGAGTATTATTTGGATAGTTCAGAAGAGCCGACATTTATGTTCGCTATAACAATGCAGAACCATCAGGCCTATAACCCAATTGATGAGAACGATGTCGTTGTCCAGGTATCCTGCGAATCACTTGAAGAAGGTGTTTTAGATTCATTGACAACATATGTACAGGGGCTGTACGACGCAGATAAGATGTTGGGAGATCTGGTGGATTATATAGATCAGAGAGAGCGTCCGACTATACTTGTGTTTTTTGGAGATCACCTTCCAACCTTGGGATCTAACTATGCTGCCTATAACCAGACTGGATTTGTGGACTCGTCTGATGGATTCAACAGGAAGGAAGCGCTTAAGATGTATTCCACACCGTTTGTTATATACTCCAACAGAGACATAGATATTGAAATTTTTCAGGAGAATAGAGACAACCGAATATCCCCATATAATATGCTTAATGCTGTGTCCCTTGCTACAGGATTTGGGCGCACAGAGTATATGGAACTGCTGCTGGATTTCTATGATACGACACCAATATATAATGTCAGATTGAATCTCGATGTGACGCCTGAAATTCAAGCATTTCTTAGCAAGATTGAATTGATAACGTATGACAGAACTTCCGGACAGGGGTATTCTGAATAAAGCTACAGCCGCGGGATCCCGCGGCTGTAGCTTTTTCAGACTTATTTGTCTGTATTTTGATCTGGAAATACAACTGTAATTTTAGTGCCTTGATCGACGTGACTTTCAAGTTTTATGTCAGCTCCATGATACAATGCGGCGTGTTTCACAATGGAAAGGCCGAGACCAGTGCCCCCAGTTTCACGAGAGTGGCTTTTATCTACACGATAAAAACGCTCAAATACTCTTGACTGATGCTCTGGTGGAATTCCTATGCCTGTATCTGAAACTACGATCGAATTATTTGAAACATCGATGTTGACTTTTCCACCCTCTTTATTGTATTTAATAGCGTTTTCACATAGATTGTATGCTATTTCATAGAGGAGGCGCCTGACACCATATATGTAGGTGTGATTACCTGTAACATTAATTTCTATGTGCCTATCGGCGGCAGTCCCATTGAGAGCTTCAACGGCTTCGTAGGCAATAGCTAACAGATCAACCTGCTCTTTTGGCATCTCAGTGCCTTCATCAAGCTGAGACAGCCTGATTATATCATCAATCAAAGTGACAAGGCGCGTTGCCTCAGTACGGATACGTGATACAAAACGTGGCATGTCATCAGCTTTAACAAGCCCATTCTCTATAAGCTCTGCAGACCCCATTATAGAATGAAGAGGGGTTTTCAATTCGTGGGAGACGTTGGCAGAAAACTCACGTCTCTGGCGTTCCATTAATTCCTTTTCTGTTATATCAAATGCCAGAAGAGCCACGCCGTTAACTTTTCCTTCATTGACGATTGGGCTTGCATTAAATTGATATTCGCGGCCATTTCTGGACAGGATGATCTCACTGTGCTTTCCCGCCATAGCGTGGTTTAGCAGTTCCTGGATTTGCCGGCTTCTGTCTATTGTAAGCATGTCTTTTCCTACAGCACTACTATCAGCGCCGAATATTGCCATAGCCGCATGGTTTATACTTAGGATAGATCCGTCTGAACCTAAAAGAACCAATCCCTCGCTCATATTATCAGTTACGGCGCTGAACTCAGTTTGCCTTTTATGCAGCTCCTCCAGCTGCTCGTCTATTTGACGGTGCTGATGCATTATGCGAGTGAGCAGGGGAGAGAGCTCCTCGTATGTATCGTTTTCTAAAGGATTATCCAAATCGAGCTTGTTAAGCGGTTGAATAATGCGATTTGCAAGCCTTTTGGAAAGCAAAAGGGAAAGCACAACGGCTAAAACGATAACGATAATTATGGCATAGCTCATACCCAATAGCAGGGCGAATACGCTGTCTGTGGAGTATGAAAGGCGGAGTACAGTACCATCAGATAAAAGCTGGGCCAGATAATAGGTCCTCTCAGAAAGAGTTGTTGATGTTCTGACACCGCTGCCAGTTCCTGTATTTAAGGCATCTTGAACCTCTTCGCGATTCAAATGGTTTTCCATTAAATCAGCGTCAGCCATGCTGTCATAAATAACGCTGCCGTCAGTGTTTATCCATGTTATCCGGTAATCGTCAATGTTAAGACCTTCAAGGAATTCGATACCATCGTTTTCCACTCCCTGTGCTGCCAGCTGTAACTCTGCACGGAGTTGGCCTTGCTGTAGGTCTGAAAAATAGCTATACAGAAAACCAAGAGTTGCGATCATACATGCCAGGAATACAACGAAAGAAACCAGAAAAGTCGAGCGGAATATTTTCTTTGTCATGTGTTGCCTGCCTCCAATCTGTATCCAACGCCGCGCACTGTTGAGATAAGGCTGCCAGGTGCACCAAGCTTAGATCTGAGGGTGCGTATATGAACATCCACAGTCCGGGTCTCGCCATCATAGTTAACTCCCCAGATTTCAGAGAGCAATCTGTCTCTTGTAAAAACGGTACCAGGACTCGACATAAGCAGCCGCAATATTTCAAACTCCTTAAGCGTTAGAGTGATTTGTTTACCCGATACAAGGACAGTGTGTTCATCGATATTAAGAGTAATAGGACCGAACTGCAATACTTTTGAATTACTTTGATATGAAGTTCTGCGGAGCACAGCACGGACTCTCGATACCATTTCCATCATACCAAAAGGCTTGACAAGATAATCGTCAGCGCCTAAGTCAAGACCAGTAATTTTATCGTACTCTGCACCTTTTGCAGTAGCCATTATGACAGGTATATTGCGTGTAGCGGTATTTGCTTTTAACTTTTTCAGTATCTCAACACCGTCTTCACCAGGAAGCATTACATCTAAAATAATGAGTTCTGGACGCGTGGTTTTAAGTGCGTTAAAGAAGGATACTCCATCAGGAAAGCCTGTGGCTTCAAACCCTGTTGACTTGAGAGTATATACTTCTATATCACGTACACCGGCGTCATCCTCAACACAGAAGATCATAGCTCGCTCTCTCCTTTGTGGATGCCAGTGACTGAAAAAACAACCCATTCACCGATGTTTGTAGCATGATCCCCAATACGTTCAAAGTACTTAGCGATCATCAAAAGGTCAAGAGCATACTCACCTTCGGTAGGGTCAGAGGATATAAGTGTAATTAGAGAGGATTTAACTTGACGGAAAAGTTCGTCAACATTATCATCTGCTTCTATTACTGCTTGTGCAAGATTGACGTCTTTCCTGACAAATGCGTCTACGCTGTCAGTCATCATGCGTACTACAGCCCTTGCCATATCTCCTATGGCAGCACATTCGGCGCCGCTGCGTCCGTTTAAAAAACCTACTATTTCAGCGATATCTGAAGCCTGGTCACCTATGCGCTCCATATCTGTAATCATTTTAAGTGCGGCAGATATCTGACGTAAATCACTGGCTACAGGCTGCTGCTGTAAAAGCAACTTCAAACACAGTGACTCAATTTCACGTTCCCTTTGATCAATCTCACTGTCGATGAGAGGCACTTTTTCAGCGATCTCCTTATCGCCTGTAGTAAGAGCTTTTGCCGCAACGGCTATAGCTTCCTCGCAGGAAGCGCCCATAGCGATGAGTTCCTTGTTAAGAAGTGCTAATTGTTCATCAAATTTTGCTCTCATTATCCAAACCTCCCTGTTATGTAATCTTCGGTGCGTTTGTCCTCAGGATGTGAGAACAGCCTGTCAGTATCACCATACTCAATAACTTCACCGAGAAGGAAAAAAGCGGTCTTATCAGATATACGCACTGCCTGCTGCATATTATGAGTAACTATAACGATAGTATACTTCGACTTAAGCTCAAGAGCAAGATCTTCTATTTTCGAGGTTGAGATTGGGTCAAGGGCAGAAGTAGGCTCATCCATCAGAAGGACTTCAGGTTCAACAGCCAGAGCACGCGCTATGCAGAGACGTTGCTGCTGGCCTCCGGACATGCCAAGAGCATTTTCGTTGAGTCTGTCTTTAACCTCGTCCCATATGGCAGCCGAGCGGAGGGAGTTTTCAACTATATCATTGAGTTTTGCCTTGCTGTGGATACCGTGGGTCCTGGGGCCGAAGGCAATATTATCATAAATACTCATGGGGAACGGATTTGGCTTTTGGAAAACCATACCAACGCGTTTACGCAGCATATTTACGTCCATATTGCCATATATGTCTTCACCATCGAGTGCACATAGACCATCTATATGGCAGCCTTCAACCAAATCGTTCATTCGATTGAGAGTTTTTAAGAGTGTCGATTTGCCGCAGCCGGATGGTCCAATAAATGCGGATATTTCGTGTTCCGGAAGGTGAAGCGTTACGTCTTTAATTGCGTGAAAATCGCTATAATAGACATTCAAGTGTTCAATAGTAAATTTATCTTTAACCATGTAATTACCTCATTTCTTAACAGCGAGCCGCTTAGCCAGGGCACTTGATGCGGCGTTTATTAAAACAACAAGCACCAGCAGTACAACACCAGTAGCATAGGCGGGTTCCATGTCCAGTCCTTCGTTCCAAAGTGTGTACATATGTACAGCCAAGGTACGTCCAGACTCCATAAGTCCTGCCATATTGGAAGAAGTGCCGGAGGTAAATATCAGAGCAGCAGTCTCACCTACAATACGGCCTGTAGCTAAAACTACGCCGGCGGCTATACCTGGCATAGCGGAGGGGAGAACAATGCGGAAAACTGTTCGGAGCCGTCCGGCGCCAAGGCCGAAACTTCCTTCTCTGTAGAGATCAGGAACGGACAGTATAGCTTCTTCAGAAGTACGCATTATAGTCGGCTGGACCATCAGAGCAACAGTAAGTATACCTGATAGCAGAGAATATCCAAGGCCAAGCGTCTCATTGAACATGAGAAATCCGAAAAGGCCGTAAACTATTGAGGGAATGCCAGAGAGTGTTTCGGTAGTCATTCGGATTACTTTAACAAGTTTGCTTCCGCGTTTTGAATACTCAGTAAGGTAAATGGCGGATCCCACTCCAAGAGGGATGGAAACAAGAAGCGCGCACACTGTAATTGTTAAGGTATTGATTATAGCAGGCATCATGGAGTTATTTCTTGATGTATACTTCCATTCAAAAAGACCAAGGTTAAAGTTCGGAATGCCTTTGTAGAGAATGAATATGAGCAACCAAGCCAGCACAGCAATAGATATCAGGGTGCAGAGGATTACTATTATACGGAGGATAAGGGAACCAGTATGTCCCTTGTATTTAAGAAGACCTTTCATTTTTTCTTCCCCTTTCTCCTGACACAGGAGAGAGCCAGGTTAATTATAAGAATGAACACGAAGAGGACCATGCCTGTAGCAAATAACGCCTCACGATGAAGTCCCGTAGCGTAACCCATTTCCAGAACGATATTTGCAGTCATAGTACGGACGCCGTTTAATATGCTGGAGGGCATTGCGGTCTGGTTACCGGCAACCATGATAACTGCCATTGTTTCACCAATAGCGCGGCCAATGCCAAGTACAATTGCTGCCAGAATTCCACTTTTTGCGGCGGGCACTACGGCGCAGAATACGGCTCTTTCATGAGTAGCTCCAAGAGCTAAGGCGCCTTCATAATATGACTCTGGCACTGCGCGTATATTGGATTCAGAAACGCTGACTATCGTTGGCAATATCATTATACCAAGTAAAATGGAAGCAGTCAGCATACTTTTTCCCGAACCGCCAAAAATATCCTGCATCAGAGGGACTATGGACATCAGACCAAAGAAGCCATAGACAATTGAGGGGATTCCCGCCAGCAGATCAATGGCAGGTTTTAATTTGCGGTGAAGTTTATCAGGACAGAAACGAGCCATAAATATAGCGGTCATCAGCCCTAAGGGAACACCGAATACAATAGCGCCTGCTGTAACGTAGATACTGCCAAGTATCATAGGGAATATGCCGTATTCATCACTGCCTGGCCGCCAACTCTCACCAAACAGAAAATCCAACACGCCGATTTGACCCATAGCCGAAAAGCCGCTCCTGAAAAGGAATAGACATATCAGGGCAACGGCGAGGATAGAGACACAGGCGACTATGAGGAAAACTACGCGCATTATTCGCTCTTTAACTGCGCTTGAACTCATATCTATTTTTACCTCCCATTCGGTTGCTCTTTTAACGAAAGTAACCGTAAAAATGAAGAAAACACTCAGAAAAAGGGACGGGCGATCAGCGCCCGCCCCTTTGATAGGATGCTCTGAATTTACTTAGTTTAACTCATCCCAAGTAGTAATTTCACCAGTGTAAATGGAACAGATCTGCTCAGCAGTGAGGTCGGTAGTCGGGTTGTCGTTGTTTACTACAACTGCGATTCCATCGGTAGCTATTGTAGTAGGAACAAGACCCTGAGCGATTTCCTCATCTTTTACTTCTCTGGAAGCCATGCCGATGTCATAAACTCCGGAGGCGGCATTGCTCATACCAGTGCTGGAGTCCTGAGTCTGGAGAGTGATGGTCACATCTGGGTTGATCTCGTTATAAGCCTCTATCAGCAGCTCCATAACAGGGGAGACAGAAGAGGAACCTCCAACGGTGATCTCGCCAGCAACAGAATTGTCTTCATAAGGAGTGGTCTCCTGGAGAGGAATGTAACCCTCTTCCTCGATTATGGCCTGACCCTCGGTGCTGAGAATATAATTAATGAAGTCCTGTGTTGTGTCGCTTACATCTTCAAGTGTTGCAATGTTGAAAGGACGGGAGACAACATAGTCACCGGCAAGAATGTTTTCAACAGTAGGCTCAACGCCGTTAACAGAGATTGCCTTTACAGTGTCGTCAAGGGAACCTAAGGATATGTAGCCGATTGCCTGGACATTGCCGGCAACAGTGGTCATCATAACGCCGGTAGAGTTGGTGGTCTCAGCAGTATTTATTGTGCGGTCACCATCTTCATCGGTTTCAATACCCATAAGCTCAATGAAAGCACTGCGTGTACCAGAACCGTCTTCACGGGTGCAGACTGTAATATCACCAGTCATACCAGTGGCTTCAGACTCTCCGCTATTATCTGGAGTTTCTGGGGTCTCATTATTGGTTTCGTTGTTTTCAGTGTTTGTGTTCTCGTTGTTGGCATCGTTGTTGCCCTCGTCGGAGCTGCTGCATCCTACAAGCGCGAACATAAGCATTGCCGCGACGAGAATAAGGCTGAGAGTTTTTTTCATTTCATATTCTCCTTTTCTTATTGTTTGTTTTAAAATCTCTCATCAACGGCTCCCATGATAAATAGTATAGGTAAAATAGAAAAGCATGAATATGTTAAATGTATGTAAAATTAATAAAATCTTTTGTTTTGTTTATAAAACTGAAAAAAACTGATGTTAACGCCTATAATTGGGACGGCTAAGTTTATTCAATTCATGTCCAAAATGACGAAAAGTATAATTTTACATTTGTATTTTACCTTTGAAATACACTATATCTTGTGGTAATGAATCTTCTGTTAATCTTTTTTTAATCATATTGCTTTTCTGTCAGTGACAATATAAAATCTTAATATAATCGGTTTGTTCCTGGAAAGGGGAGATAATATGCCAGGTTCATATGCACATTATAAATTAGGCGTATTAGTATTTGAATTGTTGCCATCGGCTTTGCGAGAAGGCATTGAGGAGTATAGAGAACTATATGATATAGGCCTACACGGTCCAGATATTCTTTTCTATAATTCCCCTCTTATACCTAATAAAGTGAACAAGTTGGGAAGAGAGACCCATTATTCCGATGGAGAAAAAGTTTTTAAGGAAGCGTGGGAAAATGTTTGTGCTCATGACGGTAATCCAATGTACATGGCATACATATATGGATACCTGTGCCATTTTGCTTTAGACAGTATGTGCCATGGATATGTCCGTACACTTTCAGATAAGGGGCCTGTGGGACATCATGAAATAGAGATGGAATTTGACCGCATGCTAATGGTAGATGACGGATTGGACCCCATAAAGTACGATTTAACAAGGCACATTGTCCCATCAGTGAGAAACGCCGCTGTTATCAGTTCATTTTTCGCTGGTATAAGCGCACAAGATGTGAGCAAATCACTTATCTCTATGAAGTATTACATTGACTTCCTGAGGATGCCCGATGGGGCGAAAAGGAAGGTAGTCTTAGGAGCTTTTAAGCTATCTGGACATTATCGTAAACTTAAAGGATTTGTAATGAGCTTAAAACCAAACCCACAGTGCGATGAGAGCAATAGGCGCCTTTTGGAGCTGTTTTACCAGACGGTTCCCCTGGCTGTCCGTTTGATAACAGAATTTCACAGCACAATGATTGGGGAGTTGCCGCTGGATGATCAGTACAGATTTGACTTTGAATCTGAAGACCATAGCGGTGAACTTAAAACAAACTAATAGAAAATGGCTGACTGATTCTGTACATGAGAATCAGTCAGCCATTTTCTATTTGATTAAGTTAGATGCCCAGTCAATAATTGTTCGAGACAAAAAGTCAAAATTGCTATCGTTAATTACATACAAATTACTTGCAATATCCAGAATGTATGCTTCCTCACGGGATAGATACTGACGAAGTTCACTGTGCTTGCGGATGAATATGCCGCTATTTAAAAAGTACTCCGCCTGCATGGTAAACACAGAGGATTTGAAAAGACTCATAAGAACCTGATGGTCGCGACTGTGAGTATAGTTATATACACAACCGTGGTAAATCCCGCAGGCGCCTATAAGAACTGCGTCTTTGGCCTGAGATTTCCCAGGCTTCTGAATAATTTCATCGAGAGAGCCGTGAATTGGAATGGTGTCGTAGTAAAACTGGAAAAGCTCGCCAGGCAGCCAGGAACGAAGTTCCTGAACACCAGATAAAAAACCGCAAAGAGGGGGAGAAGCGGGCATACTCTCCATAGCCGATTTGTAGTTTTGAAGGTCGTCAAAGGTAAACTCGTCAAGTATAAGAACAGGATCTATATCGCTATTTTCATTTGCTTCATCCCTTGCATAACTGCCCTGAAGCCCGATAAACTGTATCCTGTCCTTGAATAAGTCGAAAGATATGGAGCGATATAATCGGATCCAACTGGAGATGTCAATCATTATTAACCTCTATCTACTTAACTGCAGAGGAGATCAGTTATTGCAGGACTGTGTATGTCATGTTTTCCTGATCTTCATCTATACAAAGAGCAAAGCTGTTCATGATGTCCATGTCCACGCCTGGCCAGCACACTACTCTGCCATCCTCGAGTTTTAAGTACCTGTGACCGTATTTCCATGGCTGAAGTATGTACTCGATATTATTGCCGCTGTTATCGGTTCCGTGCACACGCAGCTCGAAAGGATATGACTGGAGGAACAAGAAGTCCATCTCAAATCCAGCTACAGTACCGGTTTTCACTCCATACTCCCAGAAATCATCGACCCATCTGAGGCCAAAATACCCCAGTTCAATTGAGTTTATATCACAATCAGTGTTCAAATCACCAATTTCAACTGTATTTCCACTGCCATTTATGTAAGAGGTGATAGTATCTCCATTATCAGAATACGATAATATATTTTCATAATAAATATCGTTATGGATATCTTCTTTGCTGCCATCTTCGTATGTTGTAGAATCGCTTCCACTTATAATTATCTTATCCTTGCTATATTCAAAATTAAGCTGTGTCACGTATGTTGCAGCGACATCATCAATATCTAAACTTTGGAGGTAGGCGCCGAGCCTTGAATGATAGTCGGTTGCCGTGAGCGAAGTGACTCTCCCAGACTCATCATATTCATAGACATATTCACTGGTATAGAGAAGCTGTTCTTCAGTTCCAAATTCGTCTGTAATTCCAGGAAGTAAACTCTCATAGATTTCAGGAGAGGCATATACTTCCTGATACCAGGAAGTTACCCTGTCGTTGTCATCGTACTCAAACCAGATATCCTCATTGGCATAATTAGCAAAAAGAGGAACAGGAAGACCGTCCGAGTAGTTTTCACAGAATACTGCGCGGCCTTTTTCGTCATATTCCCAGGTCCGAAAGTTTTCGCTGTCCTCTGGGTCATAAATGGTCAGGCGCGCGAGATTGCCGTTATCTCCATATTCATATTCAGAAGATAATATCTTATCCCCACCGTTTAGAGAAGAATATCTCTTTAATGGACGGTTTTGCTCATCATACTCGTATTCAAAAGTATATGTGTCAACATCGTTGCTCATGGAAATGCACAGACCGTTTTCATCATACTCATAGTTGTATTCGTCATCGCTCTCAAGGACATAAATAGGAGTATAGCGTGAAGGGTTGATTACAAAAACCCATATGAGAACAGCAACAGCGCATAAAGCAACAATAGAAGCAACCATTGCAAATGTGTTCTTTTTCCCAGAAACTTTTTTGCTTTTTGCTTCATTATTATTTGCTTGATTTTCGGAAGACGTGATCTGCCCACAATAAGGGCAGGTACTTGTACCATCAGGTATACTTTTACCACAATTTTGACAGAACATGTTTTTCTCCTTATCTGTGTGTAGTTGAAAGTGATGCTTTTAAATAAGATGACTGAAAATATTTAACTTAAAAAGAGAAGCTCGCCGCAAGCATCTGCAGCTTGCGGCGAGCTGGTACGCCCGATGCGATTCGAACGCACGACCTTCAGAGTCGGAGTCTGACACTCTATCCAGCTGAGCTACGGGCGCATATTGGCACCAAAAAATTATAACAAAAAATATTTCGTATGTAAAGTGTTCTTGTTGTTTTATTTCGTCGAATATGTTAATATTATCCCATTGAAACTTCTAAATATGCGGAAAGGCGGGCTTGTTATGCCGCAGGAGACTGGAAACTTCAAAAGCAGAATATTTGGCGGATTTGACAGGCGTGATGTCATTGGCTATATTGAAGAATTAGCTGCGGAGAGAAATGCCCTGCAACGTGAGAATGAAGAACTTCGAGAGAAATTAGATGAAAACAGGGAAGCTCTTCCTCCAAGCGCAGAGGATCATTCAAATTACAATGAATATGTGGCAGACAGCCTTGAGCAATACAAGCAACAAACGAGAGAAATATTATCAGAGGCTAAAGAGTCGCTTTTAGACTTGTGGGAAAAATATGATTCTTTATGCGCTGACCTTAAAGTGAATGTGACTCAGGCACAGGGAGAGCTGGACAATATGGAAGTGCTTCTTGGAAGCCTGCTTGACTCAATGGAATCTGTGGGATTAAGGCTTAAAGAGCTATCTAATAGTATTTGCGATATAGATTCAGATGGAGATGAAGGTGAGGAGACACAAAATGCAACAGACATTTGATATAAATGTGCGTGAATTGAGAGAAGCTGCTCTTGATATGCGGGCTGGTGACAGAGTTCTTCTTACAGGTGAAATATTTACTTCGAGAGATCAAGCACATATGGCTCTGTTTAAACTTTTGGATATGGGGGAGCCACTGCCGTTTGATATCAAAGATGCCGTTATATATTATGCGGGACCAACTCCAGGGAAAAATGGAATGGCAGCGGGAGCCTGTGGGCCGACAACATCCAGCAGGATGGATAAGTTTACTCCGCGACTGTTAGACCTGGGCTTGGCGGGAATGATAGGTAAAGGTATGCGAAGCCAGGAAGTCGTGGATGCCATTGTCAGAAACCGCGCTGTTTATCTCTGCGCTGTTGGAGGTGCCGGCGCACTTATTGCAAAGCATATTATTTCAATGGAGGAAATCGCTTTTCAGGAATTGGGATGCGAGTCAATTAAGCGGATTGAAGTGGACAAAATGCCGCTGACGGTTGGTATAGACACGCTGGGTGGCGATATATTTAAAATGGGTATTCTCCAGTATGCCAATGAAGTCGCGATTTAAAGAGACTAATTAGTGACTTCTATGGCTTCAGCTGTATAACGCGGATGCCTTGCTTTATCGCATAATTTATCGTGTGCAAGGTACCGCCGCCTGTCCCGCCGTATACTGCTATAAGCAGAGAAGAATTATTTACCATGTACATGTTTCGAAGCAGCATACAGTCTCGTGTATACTCATGCTGCAGTATGGTTTCGATATCGCATTGATGGACAATATAGTCGTATCTGGCCTTCTGTTTGGGACTCCAAGCAGATGATTGAGTATCGCATGGAATTGCGGCTTCCAATGTTATACCTGGTAGTTCATCCCGTAATGTAATGACAGCTTCGGCGAAATACATATCGCAACCTTTTGCCATTCCGCAGATAAAATGCCTGATTCCAGAATTATATACAGCTGCAATAGTATCTTTAATTTTGCTTTTTAGGATAAGACAGCGACTGTCGCGTTCGTTGTAGTTCCATGGCAGCTTTTCAGGCCGAGGGCCGGTAAAGCAGCATGACAAATAGGCAGGTAAATTTAGTTGCATTGAATCGACTCCTATATTGCTGCGGACAAATTTACTGTTTTTACATATAATACACCAGCATGAGTTTACTGTCACGAAAAAACTGTTGCAAATAAATGTATAGGGTACTATAATCATTTTGTAAATTATAAAACTTGATATGGTCGTCTTCAGGGCTGGGTGAAATTCCCGATCGGCGGTATAGTCCGCGAGCGCTTTAGCGCAGGACTCTTTTGGCAGAGTCAGGATTTGGTGAGATTCCAAAACCGACAGTTATAGTCTGGATGGAAGAAGATGTACACATGCAGAAGTCTTTCTTCGTGCTTTTGCGCGCATTTCCATGTAACGTCTTGAACGGCTAAGTCAAGACGTTTTATTTTTGGAGGGGTGTAAAATGCTCGAAACACTAAAGGAAAATCTTGAATTTGTAGGTATAAGCCTGGCTGTATTTGTAGGACTTATACTTGTGGCTATTGCAGCTGAGAAATGGATCATAGGTGGCATAAAAAAGCAACCGGCTGCACGAAGTGTAGCTTATATAGGGATGTTTGCTGCTTTAGCCGGTGTGCTAATGACGTTAGAAATACCACTGTTTTTTGCTCCTTCTTTCTATCAGCTGGATTTGAGCGAAATACCTGTAATGATATGCGCGTTTAGCTTAGGACCTGTATCCGGAGTTGTCTGTGAACTTGTCAAAGTCATTGTAAAACTTCTGATTAAGGGGACTTCAACAGCATTTGTAGGAGACTTTGCCAACTTCGTTGTAGGATGTTCAATGGTTTTGCCGGCGTCTATTATTTATCATAAGCTGAAAACAAAAAAAGGCGCTATTATAAGTCTTACTGTTGGAGGATTGGTTCTCACAGTATTTGGAAGTTTATTCAACGCTTTGTATTTAATCCCAGCTTTTGCACAGTTGTATGGAATACCGCTTGAGACGATAATAGGGATGGGAACTGAAGTTAACTCGTCGATAGACAGTGTTTTGACGTTGGTACTATTTGCTGTTGTGCCTTTTAATTTAGTTAAAGCAATTATAGTTTCAATAGTTACTATGTTGCTTTATAAGAGAGTAAAGAGGATAATAAAGCTATCATAATAAAATTACTTAAAGATATTTAAATAAACATAATGCTGGCCCGCCATATTGTGGGCCAGCATTATGTTTATTTAACTTTGCGCGGAGTATTACTACGGCGCATATTGTTGCCAGTGCCATTGCTGCTATTGTTATTGCTGTTATTGCCATTATTTGTGTCAAGGTCATTTTTACTGTCGCCAGTGTTAATTGAGCCATCATGGTCAGTTATGAGACCTTCACCGTCGCCTGAATCTTCAACTTTGCCACTATCGTTGTCAAGGTTGTCTTCAAGCCTGTCCTTCTCATCTTCGATAACGCCGCCTATGGTGGGATCGTCTCTATCCGCACCTGAATCTCGGCAGGCTGTAAGGGAGAGAGCACAGACGAGAGCTAATGCGATATACATTACTTTTTTCATATTCCCTCCAGAAAAACCAGGGCATTGCCCTTTTTCTTTGTACTGTGCTATTATCTACAGGAAGGAACAGTTTAATACATGAGAAATAACGAGGGAGTAAGTCCCAATGGCGTTTTTTGTTAAAAAATGTTCTTAAATAGTGTACTCGCTATGTATAATCGCTGTGAGCATAAGTTGACCGTCATAATCCTCAAAGACAAGCCGAAGTGTAGACCAGTCCTGACTTTCAGAGTCAGAGGCTCCAGGATAGCACAGGTCCACAAACTGCGATCCGGGAAACGCCTCCATTATATTTTCAACAGAATTTCCGCTTCGGACGATATAGTTTATACCTACTAATGGCGCTATAGTATAATCATAGTTAAAAACATATCTGGAAAAATAATCTGAGACACTCATTTGTATTGGTTCTCCGCCATCATTAGTGAGTCCCCAAACATATTGCTCGCTGCTGTTGTCAAAATCGGATACTTCATCTGCCGTAAACCATCTATTAGAAGAAAGATTTACTGTGGCGTATGGTGAAAAGACAATGCCATAATCGGGATGTACAAAATCAGACAGTCTGTCATAATCACTTGCCTTTATAGCGCTTGCAACTTGAAACGCCAGCTGAGTGAGGGAGTCACTGCTGACAGTTCCAGTTTCATTTATTATATATCTTGTCTTGTCGCTGCTACCACCGGTGCCGGCAACAAGAGCAAAAATAAGTATTCCTATGCCAGCTCCAATAGCCGCATTTAGTAAAAAGAGGAGTACCTTTTTCACAGTATTCACCTCCAGTTTACACTATTTTCTTTATTTTAATACAAGGAAAACAAAATAGCAACAACAATAGGTTACACGATCTTTTAAGGTGTGTATAAATTTACCAGTTGCAATAGAATTAATATTTACATTATTGTCAATGGGAGAGAAACGTATTAAAATTATAATTAGAATCTGATTAGGAATATTTGTATCAATCAAAAGGAGCGTGAAAAAATGAGAGAAAAAGAAGATGTGCAATATCATATCCAATGTAAGAATGGGGATGTTGGCCGATATTGCATACTCCCTGGCGACCCGGGCAGATGTGCAAAGATAGCAGAATACCTACATTCACCTGAACTTGTAACACAAAATAGAGAATTTACTACTTATACGGGACTCTTAGATAATGTCAGAGTTTCTGTAGTTTCTACTGGAATAGGGGGACCTTCTGCTGCAATAGCAATGGAAGAGCTATCGGCTATAGGAGCAGATACTTTTATTCGTGTTGGGACATGCGGCGGAATAAATATGAAAGTTATGAGTGGAGACTGTGTTATTGCCACTGGAGCTGTGCGTATGGAGGGGACGAGCCGCGAATATGCACCCATAGAATTTCCTGCTGTAGCAGACTATGAAGTCATATCTGCGCTTGTTGAGGGCGCTACAAATATGGGATATAAATGGCACGCAGGTGTTGTTCAGTGCAAGGATTCTTTTTATGGCCAACACTCTCCAGAACGTATGCCCGTAAGCTATGAACTTTTGGAAAAATGGGAGGCATGGAAGAGACTTGGTGTACTTGCAAGCGAAATGGAGTCTGCTGCACTATATACTGTTGCATCAGCTTTAAATGTGCGATGCGGCACGGTTTTATCGGTTGTTTGGAACCAGGAAAGAAAGGCTGCGGGACTATTTGAAGAGGATTGTCATGATACTGCCCGTGCAATAAAAACGGCCATTGAAGCGCTACGCATTATGATAAAACGCGATATGGCAGGTGGGAAAATTGAGTAAACTGATAGAGAGATATGATAAATTTATACGGGTTATCACTATTGCTCCAGTGATTGCACTGATCTTGCTCTTATCACTTTATTTTGCAGCTCCAGAATATGGCGTCACTGGCGGACAACTTGCCTTGTCAATACTTTTCCTTGTAGTATTGCCAGTGCTGGGATATCCGTTACAACCGTTTATACCTGGATTTAAAAATGGCGGCAGGGACGCACAGAGGAAACTCGCAATAATTACTGCGCTTATAGGATATATTTCTGGGATTGTATACGCTGCAATTTGCAATGTGCCAGATGTATTAATGGTTGTATATCTGACCTATCTTATCTCTGGAGTGGCTGTTGCGGCATTTAGCAAATTGACACATATAAAAGCCAGCGGACACGCATGCGGTGTAATGGGACCAATAGCAGTAGCGATATATTACATAAGTCCGTGGGCCTTGATAGGACTTGTTGTCTATGCATTAGCATTTATTTCAAGTGTGAGGATGAAAAGGCACACAGTTGCAGAGTTTATTACTGGAAGTGTTATTCCAGTTGTGGCACTTGCGATATCTGTGTATGCGGTTAATTTATTTGGCTGATATACTTAA
>CALWYO010000078.1 GCA_944385785.1 uncultured Oscillospiraceae bacterium
CTTTATAGAATTCCTTAAAGTCCATAGCCATCCTCCTCAACAAGCTGGGATCTGAGCATATTTCTGGCCCTTGCGAGCCTGGTGGTGACCGCAGACTCTTTTATATCCAGCGCGTCAGAGATTTCCCTTGCCGTCAGTTCTTCATAATAGAAGAGATAGAGAACTGTCCTATATTTTTCCGGCAGGGACATAACAACAGAAAAAAGGGCATATTCCTCTTCCCTTCTGAATGGGACCGCTATGTCCTGTATCTCCAAAGGCGCATGCCGCCGCCCGCGGCTCCGCACCTGACTCTTACAGGCATTTAAGGTAACTCTTATAAGCCAATATCGTACCTGCTCATCATCATTAAGTCGCCCACCTTTTGTATAGAGCTTTATAAGTACATCTTGAACCATATCCTCTGCGTCATGTGTACTGCCGAAAAAATTTAAAGCTATTCTATATATCATATCTTTATATAGATCGGCATACCGGCAAAACTCTGTCTCCTCCACTATGTCACCACCTCTGCGGTTTGAATGCTTTCACTTATAAAACGCTCTTCACACCAGTCTTGTCACAAAAAATTTTCATTAAACGGCAAAAATTGCTTTGCTATATAGATGGTGCATCTCTTAATCAGCTTCTGTTTATTTCCTCTCGTCTGAAAATCTGCAAATATTTCTATTGTAAAATCCAAATTACAATAATTTAGAAAGCGCGGACCAAACAAGATCCGCGCTTTCTATTTCTAATTCTCTTCCTGTCGTTCAATACTCTTTATATTCTTCTCAACCTTGCTGCGGGGATTCATAACTTCACGTCCGCATCCCATACAGCGGAGTTTAAAATCTGCTCCTACTCTAAGTATGAGCCACCGTTTCTCGCCGCATGGATGTGGCTTTTTCATTGTAACTATGTCGCCTACGCGCACATCCACATTTCACTCCCCCTTTATATTTTCCCAATATCTCTTTGCAGCTTGCTCCGTCTTATTGTCGCCGTACTCATAATACTTAACGCCGACAAGGTTATCCGGAAGGTACTGTTGACGGACCCAATGTCCTGGGAAATTATGTGGATACTTATATCCCTGCTCTCGTTCAAAGCCAGTGCCATCGGCATGTACATTCTGTAACTCTCTTGGTATCGGTCCAGCCTTTCCTGCTGCCACATCGGACATCGCAGCATCAATAGCCATCACAACAGAATTTGACTTTGGTGCAGTAGCCAGGAGTATAACAGCCTGTGCAAGAGGCAACCTGGCCTCCGGCAGTCCCAACTGCAGCGCGTTATCCACACACGCCTTAACTATCGATACCGCCTGGGGATAGGCCATACCAATGTCTTCTGATGCCGAGCACAATATACGCCTGCATGCGCCTGGCAAGTCTCCTGCTGTCAGCAGTGGTGCAAGATAATGTAGCGCGGCATCCGTATCTGAACCGCGCAATGATTTCATCAATGCAGATACAGCGTCAAAGTGCTGATCGCCTTCCCGATCATAGTGGAGAGCACTCCTCTGAGAGACAGTCTTGGCATCCTCTAAAGTTATAAGCATGCGGCCGTCCTGTCTTTTAGATGAGGAATAAAGCAGTTCTACTGCATTTATTGCCTTCCGCACGTCTCCTCCTGAGCTTGCAGCAATATATTCCAGCACCCCATGTTCTACCTGGGCCTCTCCCATTCTCTCCGCTGCTATTCCAGACGCCCGCTTTACTGCTTTTAAAACGTCCTGGCTCGTCAGCTCCTTAAACTCGAAAACAGTAGATCTTGAAAGGACCGCATTGTACACATAAAAATACGGGTTTTCCGTCGTTGAAGCAATAAGCGTTATTTTTCCGTTTTCTATAAACTCCAGAAGGGACTGCTGTTGTTTTTTATTAAAATATTGTATCTCATCAAGATATAGCAGCACACCGTTGGGAGCCAGGAACGTGTCAAGTTCTGCTATGATGTCCTTAATATCTGAAAGCGATGCTGTTGTGGCATTAAGACGCCGCAGTTGTCTTTTCGTCTCACGGGCTATAATATTTGCCACTGTTGTTTTTCCGCTGCCCGACGGGCCGTAGAATATCATATTCGGTATATTGCCGCTGTTAATTATCCTCCTTAAGAGTCCGTCTTGACCCAGGATATGCTCCTGACCATATACTTCATCCAGCGTCTGTGGCCGTATCTCATCTGCAAGAGGTTTGTACATAGCGGACCCCCTAAAAATATTTTCTTTATTATATTCTCCGGCAGTGTTATAATCAATGGAGAATTATAATGTAAGGCTGTGGAAAAATGATAGACAGAGAAACCTCCGACATTATCATAGAGAAACTTGAGCAGGAATATCCCCTGGCAGAATGTACTCTTGACTATGAAGACGCATATCATCTTCTTGTCTCAGTACGCCTTGCCGCTCAATGCACGGACGAACGGGTAAACAAAGTTACTCCCGCCCTTTTTGAAAAATATCCCACCGCTCAGGCCATGGCTCAAGCGCCAGTGGAAGATGTGGAGAATTATATTCGTTCCTGCGGGTTCTACCACGGAAAAGCCAGAGATATTGTCAACTCAGCGATACTTATAACCACAAAGTTTCATGGTCGCGTACCGGACAATATGGACGATCTTTTGACGCTTCCTGGAGTCGGGCGCAAGAGTGCAAATCTTATTTTAGGCGATGTGTACAACATTCCAGGCTCCGTAGTAGTGGATACCCACTGCATAAGGCTTACAAATCGAATCGGATATGTGGACACCAAAGATCCGGTAAAAATAGAAAAAGCACTTCGGGAAATCCTACCGCCAGAAAAGTCAAATGATTTCTGCCACCGGATGGTGCTTCATGGGAGAGCGGTATGTCAAGCGCGCTCTCCGCAATGCACATCCTGCTGCATTGCGGAATATTGCCGACACGCCTCTGAACTTACAGCCGTAAGCGTTCAATAAGTTCTTTATCCGGTTTAACGTAAAGCGTCCTCTGATCTGTATATATCACCATACCCGGTCGAGCTCCAGACGGTTTTTTTACATATTTCACTAACGTGTAATCTACTGGCACCTGACCCGAATTTCTTCCCTGAGAATAGTAAGCCGCTATTGCGGCCGCCTGATTTATAGTTCTCTCATCCGGCGTTGCGCCATTACAGGAAATAATAGCATGGCTGCCATGGATCTTCTGTGCGTGGAGCCACATATCGCTTTTTGCTGAATTTTTCATAGTCAGCGTATCATTTTCCAGGTTATTGCGACCTACCCTTATAATGAATCCGGTATCAGATTTAAAACGCATAGGCCCCAAGGCCTGGCGTTTTTCTTTTTTCCCGTGTTTTCCGTCACGCATATAACCGCTGTCCACCAGCTCAGCGCGTATTTCAGATAGCTCTCTGGCATTTTCCGCTCTGGCAAGTTCATCGAGAACACTGTCCAAATAATCAAGTTCCATTTTTCCAGACTCTATAAGCTCTGTTAAATGTTTCTGGGCACTTTTTGCCCGGGAATAATCTTTATAGTACTTAGCGGCATTTTGCTGAGGTGTTTTTAGAGGATCCAGATCTATCTCTCTCTGATCTCCCTTATCTGAATAGTAATCAAACGCAACCAGCTTTGTCATGCCTTTTTTCATGGAATAAAGATTAGATGTGATAATATCACCGCATTCACGCAGGTATTCCCTGTTTTGTGTCTCCGCCAGCTCCTGTTCCTGAGCCGCAATTCTTCTGGCCACTCGGTCACGGATTGTCTGCACGGATTTTGTCAGTTCTCTGGACCTCTGTCTGCGCCGTTCCTTCTCGTCTCGTTCCCCGCAAAAGCTCTCTAAAAGTTCTGAAAAGCTGTCTTTTTCGGCGAGTCTGTACGAAGGTCCATATTGAAGTACAGGCATATAGGAAAATTCAAAGGGCTCTCCCTGAGGGTCATAAAGCAGATACGGCTTAAGCTCGTCATTCTTAATTATCCCAGAGAGATTCAGCATAGTGCTGGATATCATATGAAAGTTGTCTGCACTCGCAGCCTCATCTGTCCTAAGCCCAGTATCACCATACGCACACCATATAAGTTCACGGGCTGCCAACGGCGATATGCCCAAAAAAGTCTTCACGAGAGCCTTTTCCAAGCTCTTTTCATATGATGCCGAAAGAGCCTTACACAAGCCGTCTTCATTCATAACTGTGAAATCCAGCTTTTCCTGGGCTGGCGGCATAGCATAGTACATTCCAGGCAAAATCATTCTCTTTTCACCGGCTGAACCTATTCTATAAAGGCAGTCGGTGATTATCCCCTGGCCGTCTGTGAGTATGACATTTGCAGTTCTCCCCAAAAGCTCTACAATAAGATTTCTTTTTTCACCTTCGCCGAACATACCCGGCGCCGCCAGGTTCAACGTAACAACTCGCTCAAATCCCTGCTGCTCCACAGATAAAACCCTGGCTCCTACCAGATGCTTCCTTAACAGCATACAGAACATAGGTGGCTCCATTGGTTTTTCGTAATTTTCACACGTTATATGCATCCGCGATGCGCCTGTACTGCCGCCGATAAAGAGGTCCATCCGTTGCTCTCTTTTCAGCGTCATCACTATGGAGCCTCTGGCGGGCTGCTGTATCTTTTCTATCTTCGCCCCCACCAGCTTTTCAGATAACTCTCTGGTAAGCCCTTTTATAAAAACACCATCAAGAGGCATTTTCTCCCTCCATAATCAGCTCAAAAAGTTCATTCAGCCGTTGACGCCTGCCCTTGAGATACAGGTATCCAAAAAGCGTCTCCAGACCAGTTGCAGCATGATACTGTCCTGGCGTAGCTCCATGAGGTACAGCATGGACATGCGTATTTCGTCCCCGCCTGAACACCTCTTCTTCCTCCTGGTCTAATGACGACATTATCATTTCCACTGATTTTGCCTGTGCTTTAGCCGACACCCTGGCTACTGCGGCCTTGTGCAATCCATGGTTTGTCCCTTTTCCGCTACATATGAGATACGTTCTGACCATAAGCTCATAGACAGCATCGCCTATATGGGCCAGTCCGAGATTTGAAATTGAACGAAGCTCACTGTCCGGCAGGCTGATTTCTAAATAATCCAAATTGTAACCTCCGCCGTGGCGACATAATCTGCAGTTCGCCACCTTTTGGATTTTACCACAACCAATATATTTTTTCCACCCACCGGTAATAAACACCACATTTCCTGTTAAATATACAGAATGAATTCATAATTTTTCATCAGTTTGAACATTGACTATTAGCAATTTCAAATTTATAATAAGTAGCATGTTACGTTTTAACGTAGCTTGCTACTGATAGTCTTTGTATAGGCTGATAATGTAAATATATCCGTTATTTAGCGGATATATTTTTGTTAGGAGGTTAAAATGTGAAAAAAGTAGAAACTCAAGAGCGTATAGGTCCGAAATTAAAATTTATACTCAATTCTTTTAGGCGGATTGCAAATAAATCTACTGCGGATCTTGGTATTACTGGCACCCAGTCAATTATACTTAACTATCT